>DASXHY010000432.1:0-3731 GCA_036488095.1 Verrucomicrobiia bacterium
TCAGGCGGATGTCTTCCTGTAAATCATGCACGCTCAAGTCGTTCCGCACCATTCCCGACTCGACTATCTGGCCGTCGCGAATGACGAGGTCACTGGTTCCTTTCACCAGGATTCCGAACTTGTGCCAGCGGCGGGACAAAAACGCAATCAGGCGATGCAAGGCCACCAGCACGAATCCGCCGCCAAGGGTCGGCCAAAACGCCGACGAGCCGTTCACCGCGCGCGCCAGCATTGAGGCCAGAATCAACCCGAGGATCGCATCAAACGCCGTTTTCTTGGAGAGAAACCGCTTGTCCCCCAGCCGTATCATGATCAGGGTGACCACGAAAACAATAATGCCGCGCAACGCAATTTGGAGAAAGGTGAGGCTTTTCGGCTCGTGCCCCAGTCCCAAAAAAGCGCCGACGGAATCTAGCGGATTCATCCCTTTGGGTGTTCCTCGTTTTTGGAACTCTGGCAATGGGTACTTGACCCTAGCCGCGGGGCGCTTGCTAACCTACCGGTTACTTGCTTAAATTCAGCCGTTCAGTAAGTCCGTTGGCAAGGAATCTTTATGTTGTTTCAAGCAGACGACTATCAGATTGCGGCGTTCTTCGGCCTGATTCTCATCTTTGAGATTTGCGAGCGCATCTGGCCGGCGCGGCCGGTCGACCGGTGGCTCGACTTCAAATTGGATGCGTTGTCCTTCGCTTTCGCGCTGACGGTGAATCGCATTTCCACTTGGTTTATCCGCCATGCTGTGGGAGACGTGACACCGTCCTTTCTCACCGGAACGGTCCATTATCTGCAAAATCTGCCCAGCGCGGTCAAAATCATCATCGCGCTTTTTATCGTGGATTTTATTTTGTATTGGATCCACCGGGCGCAACATCGCTTCAACCTGATGTGGCGCACGCACGCGTGGCATCATTCGGTGGAGCAGATGTATTGGTTCGCCGGGTTTCGCACGAGTTTTTTTCACTCGTTCATTTATAATATCCCGCAGGTCGTCATTCCCGTGACTCTGCTGAAGCTGACCCCCGCCGAGGCGGGCATCGGTTATTCGATTGGGATCCTGATTCAATTCTGGGAGCACACCAATCTCAAGGTGAACATCGGTCCGCTTGCGTGGCTTATCGTCACGCCGGATTATCATCGGATTCATCATTCGGCCACGACGCATCGCGGCATGAATCTCGCCCCGACCTTTCGCATTTGGGACCGGATGTTTGGCACTTATGTCGATCCGGCCATCATGCCGGCGGAATACCCGCTTGGATTGGGCGAACACGTCACTCGCAAACAAGTCCCGCGCATGTTGGTGGGGATTTAATCGCCGATGCGCGGAACAAAATCGCGGGCAAGTCACCGTATCTCCGGGAAACACGGCGAAAAATTTCAGCGATTCCCGGGCGAATGAACTTGCCGCAACCCTGTTTACGGAAAACAATTCACGCGATGGTTTACGAATACGCGAAATTTTTTAAGGTGTTTCTGCGCGCGCCCGCTTTGACCAGCGCCATCGTGCCGAGCTCTCCCTGGCTGGCCGAGCGCATGGTGGAAGATGTCCAGTTGGCGCAGGCAAAAGTCGTGGTCGAAATCGGGCCGGGCACCGGCGCGTTCACCCGCGTGATTCAAAAGGAAATTCCTGCGTCCGCATTTTTTCTCGCCGTCGAGATCGATCCGATGTTCGCCAGCCATTTGAAGCGCCGATTTCCCCGCGCTCACGTCGTCAACGATTCCGCCGCGCGCATCGGCCACCATTTGCGGGAACAGGGCCATGAGTCAGCGGATTGCGTCCTGAGCGGCCTGCCGTGGGCGGGATTTGATGGCGCGGAACAACAGCGTGTTCTCGGCGCGGTGGTGCGCGCTTTGCGGCCGGGCGGCCTGATGACCACTTACGCTTACAACCACACGGCGTGGCTGCCGGGCGGTCGGCGCTTTAGAAAATTGCTGGAGTCGACCTTCAGCGACGTGTCCACTACGCGGACGGAATGGCGAAATCTGCCTCCCGCTTTTGTTTATCGCTGCCGGAAATAGGCGGCACAATCACGCGCAATTGCATGCGGCGCGTGGAAAATGTTGCGGGCAGGTAACCGCCGAATTCGCCGTCCACCTCGAACGGCACCCGCGAGTCGCTCGTCAACTGGAGCGAGTCGCACCGGTAATTCGCCGTGGCCGCGCGGGGCAAGGTTCCCCGAATCAATAATCGCGGCGCCACCCGGAACAGCGTCATCCAATTGACCCGGGAAAACACGCACGCTTCCAGCAATCCATCGCGCATGTCGGCGGGCGGGAAAATTCTGAACTGGCCGCCGTACAGGCTGCCGTTGCCGATCAGCACCAGTTCCCCTGCCCCTTCAGCCTTGCCGTTCTTCACCATGATTTTTTTCTGACCCTCCATCAACGCGCGCAATCCGGCGACGACATAAGCGAGCGGCCCGATTTTTTTCTTCAATCGCCAATCGACCAGTTCAATCGCGCGCGCATCCAGGCCGGCGCCGGCGAGTTGCGCAAAATAACGCCGCGTGGGCGCTCCGTTTTCCTGGTAATCGACCACTCCCAAATCAATCAGCGTCTCGCGACCGGTGCGAATCGTTTCCCAGGCGCGTTCCAGCTTGAGGGGAATTTGCACTTCGCGCGCAAAAACATTCACGGTGCCGAGCGGAAGCACGCCCAATCGCGCGCGCTCGAATCCTTTCGGCGCGTCCACAATGCCGTTTAACACTTCGTTGAGGGTGCCGTCGCCCCCAGCCGCGACAATGATTTCAAAGCCTTCTTCGACCGCCGCCGTGGCGAGTTTTCGCGCTTCGCCCGCCGCGGCTGTTAATTTGAGGGTGCATTCGCTGGCGAATTCGTCCAGGTGATGTCGAAAGTGCCGCGCTTTGTTGCCTCTGGCGGTCGGATTGAAAATAATACACGTACGCACTGCGCATGATGTGGAGAAACGCGCGCGGATAGTCGAGGAGAAAGCGTTTGGGGAGCGAATTGTAACTTAATGACGAATAACGAATCACGAATGGGCAAAAGGGTATCAAAGGTCCATTCGTCATTCGTTATTCGTCATTCAGCCCTCCGCAAGTTCTTGAATTTCGCGCGCATTTCCTTTAAACCATGGGTAGATGCACGAATCGACATCACCCCGGTTGGCAAAGTGGCCGTTCTTTCTCGGCCATGCACTGTTATTGGCCCTCGCCTGGTTCATTTTTCATCAAAGCAAACGTCCGATGGGCGGTTGGGAGATTCTGGCGTGCGTTGCCTGCGTCGGCGCCGGCGCGGTGTTCAGCATCTGGCCGTATGTGTTGGAATATCGTTCCGCTGAAAAGCTCGTCGAGATGGGCGCGCTGACCAGCGTGGTTTCGCAGGTGCAAAATCTCGAACAGCTCGCAGCCCAAATCAGCGGCGCGACCGCGCAATGGCAAACCGTCCAGGAATCCGCGGACAAAACCGCGCGACACGCCAAGGAAATCGCGCAGGGCATCGCGACGGAAGCGAAATCGTTCCAGGAATTTTTTAAAGAGGCCAATGAAACTGAGAAGAACACGTTGCGGCTTGAAGTGGATAAACTCCGGCGCATTGAAGCCGAATGGTTGCAGGTGGTGGTCCGGATTCTCGACCATGTGCATGCGCTGAATCGCGCCGCAGCCCATTCCCGCCAGCCGAATGTCATCGAACAACTCAGCCGGTTCCAGGTCGCCTGCCACGATGCCGCCCGCCGTGTGGGCCTGACGCCCTTTATCGCCGGCAGCGAG
>DASXHY010000491.1:0-4547 GCA_036488095.1 Verrucomicrobiia bacterium
CCCTCCTCCCCTGCGAATTGGTTCCCGGTTCCGCGGGAGCGTTAGTCAAAGCGCCGCCGCCCTTTTGCTTTCCCTGTCCGGCTGGGCGATTGGTCACTGTCGCTCCGTCCGTCAGCCGGTTGAAATTGGAAGCAGCCACCACGGCGCCGGGTTCGATGCCGTCTACCTCCGAGTTATCGCCCTCGGTCGTCACGATGTTAATCGATTTTATGGTGGCGGTCTCGTTCGTTTCTTTGGATTGGACCAGGTAAACAAACGCACCTTCCGCATTATGCTGGATCACCGCGTTCGGCAGCAGCGTGACGCCGCGATGCGTGTCCACCAGGAGCCGAGGATTGACGAATTGATTCGGGAACAGCGATTCGTCCTCGTTCGTAAAGATCGCTTTCAGTTGGACGGTGCCGGTGTTGGTATCGATCTGGTTGTTCAACGATTCCAAAACGCCGGAAGCAATTTTTTGTTGGGCCGAACGGTCCAGCGCGTCCACCTCAAGCTGATTTCCTTGTTTCATTTGATGCTGAATTTGCGGCAGGTAATCTTCCGCCACGCTGAAAATGACCGCGATGGGTTGCAGTTCCGTGATGACGACCAGTGGGTTGTTGTCGCTCGCGTGGACAATGTTTCCCGGGTCAACCAATCGCAAACCCACGCGTCCGGTGATTGGCGCGGTGATATGACAATAAGCAAGCTGCACTTGCGCGTTGGTCACAAGGCCCTCGTCGAGTTGAACCGTGCCTTCATATTGATGCACGGCCGAACCCTGCGTGTCCAACTGCTGCTTCGGGATCGCGTTTTTCGAAAATGCCTCCTGATAGCGGCTGAGATCCAAGCGCGCGTTTTCCAAAAGAGCCTGGTCGCGGGCCAGTTGACCCCGCGCCTGCACGACGGCGGCCTCGAACGGCGCCGGGTCGATTTCAGCCAGCGGATCGCCTTGGTGCACCAATTGCCCTTCCTTGTAATGCACCATGATGAGCTGCCCATCCACGCGCGTTCTCACCGAGACCACCGAAAATGGCGTCACAATGCCCAGCGCATTTACGTAAACACCGATGTCGCCCTTTTGCGCTGTGACCGTATCAATCATGACCGGCTGATTTCCGGCGCCGCCTCGTCCGCCGCGCCCGGCTTGGGCTTTGGGCTGCCCGCGGCGCGCGAAGATAATCAGCAGCACGAGCAACACGAAAAGCGCGGCGACTATCCATGGCCATTGGCGTCGCCGCGCGCGAGGCGCTTCCACGGGCGGCGACGGTTTCGTAGGCGGCTCCTGGCGAGCGCCGGCTTGGGCTTGATCGTTTTTTTCCATGAACTCAGCGTTCTTATTGAGCAATTAAAGTCGTCACCGCCTAAACAGCTTCGGTCCATCCAATGACAAGCGGTCTGCACCTAGACCCAGTTTGTAACTCAATGGTTACATCGTAATCATATGATCCGATTTTCGCCAGCCCGGGCAACGCTCTTTTTGCGATTCTTTCAATGGGGTGGCAATTATCGATTTTCTCACAAAGTAAACAAATAGTTACAAGCTTGGACGGGCGTCATCCAGATTTGTTCATTCAGAAATGAAAAATCTGAAACCAAACCCATAAGTGTGGAATGGCCCCGCTTCGTCCATTCATGAGCCGGGTTTATGCAGCATTATTTACCTCGGTACACGGCAAATTGGCACGGGATGTTTACCCCAAATCGTAAAAAGGTTTTGTGGCACGAACGGCGTAAAAATCGAGGGGGTTTTCACCCCGATTGTGGCTAGGCCGGTCTGCCTCAACGTTGTTATTGGTTGAGCCGCGGGCACGACCGCTGATTTTATTGCGCGAGACTGGACAAACTGAACAAAAAGGAAAAAATTATGGCATCCACGATGACCGAGACGATGAAAGCCGTACAGATTCATAAATTTGGCGGACCGGAAGTCCTGCAATTTGAGGATGTGCCCCGCCCCGAACCTGGTCCCAACGAAGTGCAGATCCGCGTGATTGCCGCGGGAGTGAATCCGGTGGATTGGAAAATTCGCGAGGGAACATTCGGCAATATCCCGTTGCCGTCCATCATGGGAGTGGAATTTTCCGGCGAGGTCGAGGCGCTCGGGCCGGAGGTGACGGAATTTCGCGCGGGCGAATCCGTGTTTGGGTGCGTGGCGGACGCCAGTGGCAGCTACGCCGAATACGCGCTCGCGCCCATCTCGCAAATTATCGAAAAACCGGAAGCCCTGGACCATGTGCGCGCGGCGGCCATGCCTGTAGCTTCGATGACCGCCTGGCAGGCGTTGTTTGACGAGGCGAAATTGCGCAAGGGGCAGAAAGTTTTGATTCACGCGGCGGCTGGAGGTGTGGGAGGGTTTGCCGTGCAATTTGCAAAATGGAAAGGCGCATACGTCATCGGGACCGCGTCCGGCCCCAACGCCGATTTGGTCCGCAACCTGGGCGCGCATGAATTTATTGATTATCGCACCACGCGATTTGAAGAGGCGGTGCGCGATGCCGACGTGGTTTTCGACACCATCGGCGGCGAGACGCAGGAGCGCTCCTGGAAAGTTTTGAAGCGCGGCGGTGTGTTGGTCTCGATCGTGCAACCGCCTTCGGAGAAAACCGCGGCTGCGCACGGTGCGCGCGGAATTTTCATGCGCCAGGATTCCACGCGCACGGAGGAGTTGCGGCAAATTGCCGATCTCGTGGCGAGCGGGCAAATCAAAGTGAACGTCGAGACGATCCTGCCTCTACGCGAAGCGCGCAAGGCCCAGGAATTGAGCCAGAGCGGGCATGCCCATGGAAAGATTGTGCTGGCCGTCGATCCGAATGCCGGGGTGGTATTGTAACCATAGGAGAAGCTCCAAGCGTCCAAGATCCAAGCTCCAGAGAAATCTCAAATCCCAAGTTCCAAAAACACGCTCGCGGGTGTGAGTCCGAATTGAAGCTTGGAGCTTGAAGTTTCTCTGGTGCTTGGATCTTGGGAGCGCTTGGAGCTTTTCTCGTCTTCAGTCGG
The DNA here is from genome assembly GCA_036488095.1 of Verrucomicrobiia bacterium. Taxonomy (GTDB): domain Bacteria; phylum Verrucomicrobiota; class Verrucomicrobiia; order Limisphaerales; family DASXHY01; genus DASXHY01. Next base: position 2,980 of record DASXHY010000491.1, read on the forward strand.
TTGACAAATGTAACCCCGCGGGTTACCTATATCCACAGGAATGAAAACGAGTTGCCGATTCGCGATGGCTGTTCATGTGCTGGCTGTCCTTGCTTACAAGGAAGGCGATCCGGTGACGTCCGCGAAATTGGCCGACAGCGTTAATACCAATCCCGTGATCATTCGGCGGCTTTTGTTGTCCTTGCAACAGGCGCGGCTTATCGAGACGCGCAAGGGCGCCGGTGCGGGGTCGCGGTTAAGTCGTTCTCCTCAGCGTATTAACCTGGCGGAGGTTTATCGGGCGGTGGAGCGCCACGAACCTTTTAGTTCACCCAATAACAAGCCGAATGCCGGATGCCCCGTGGGAAATTGCATTCGTAAGACGCTCGAACTGGTGTTTGCCTCGGCGGAAAGCGCCCTGGAACAGGACCTGAAACGGACCACTTTGGCCGACGTGGTCCGGACCGCCCGTGAAACGTGCATGAAGGCCGCATAACAAGCCGTTTGACGTTCTCTTTTTTTGTGCGAAAGTGTAACACATGCGATTACATTGAATAAGTAACCGAACGGAGATCCAAATGAAACCGACAATTGAAATCAATGAAGCAAACTTCGAAGCGGAAGTCTTGAAATCCGCGCAACCGGTGGTCCTGGATTTTTGGGCGGAATGGTGCGGGCCGTGCAAAATGCTCGGGCCGGTGCTCGACGAAGTCGCCACCGAACAGGGCGGGCGCGCCAAGGTCGGCAAGGTCAATATCGACCAAAATTCCGCGCTGGCCGAGCGCTTTGGCATTCGCTCGATTCCAACGCTGCTTTATTTCGTCGGCGGCGAGGTGCGCAAGCAAACCGTTGGCGTGGTCAGCAAGAAGACAATCGTGTCCACGTTGGAAGCGGTGTCAACCCCGGCATCAACGCCGAAATAATTAACAAGAAATTTAACTAGAGCATTTTCATGAACGAAAAAATGCTCGTAGATGTCTGAGAGAGTATTAAAGGGAATAAAAGAATGTTCGCAGACGTCTAAAATAGTAGTGAAGGGAAATAAAATGAAAATACCAGCCACATTACAGGGACGCCGGGCGGCGGGAGCTGTCCGTGCGTTGGACGCCAAAGGGCCGCAGGCCGCGAAACCGGCCAAAGCCCGTGCGAGAAAGAGCCGCGTGAACGCGGCGCCCTCACGCATTGAATTTGACGCAACGGACGTAAAACCGTCCGTCACAATAACGACCATTACTGAAACCGCGCCACCAGCCGAAGTGGAGCACTCGCGAGGAGATTCCTTGCAGCTTTATCTCCGCGAGATCGGCCAGGTCAAATTGCTGACGCCGGCCGAGGAAATCGTTTTGGCCAAGCGCATCAAACGCGGCGACAAAAGCGCGCGCGAACTGATGATCAAAGCCAATTTGCGCCTCGTCGTGAAAATCGCCCGCGATTACGAAAACCTGGGCCTGCCCCTCCTCGATTTGATCAACGAGGGCAACATCGGCCTGATGAAAGGTGTCGAGCGCTTCGACCCCAAAAAGGGAGCGAAACTTTCGACCTACGCGTCCTGGTGGATCAAGCAGGCCATCAAACGCGCGCTCGCCAAT
>DASXHY010000512.1:0-2027 GCA_036488095.1 Verrucomicrobiia bacterium
AGATTGCCAACCTGCTGTATCGCAGACTGCCAGTCTGCGGGGTGCGGTTAAGTCCTGCGGCCAAAGAACCGAAGGATTCCACAAAGCAGCCCGACCCACAATCATCTCACCGCCACGAGCCCGGGTTTCGCGCATTCAAGACCCCAATAGTGCGTGATGGACTCGAACAAATGTTCGACCGCGCGGAAGTTGACTGGCTTGATCATGTAAGCATTGGCGCCAAGTTCGTAGGCGCGGTCAATGTCCTCCGAACGGTCGGAGGAAGAGACAATCACGACCGGAACCCGGCGCAGCGTCCCATCGTGCTTGATCCATTCGAGCACATCGAAGCCGCTCATGCGCGGCATTTTGATGTCCATGACGATCAATTTCGGCAGCGGATAAGCGCTGCGGTCGGCGTATTTGCCGCGGCCGCTGAGGTAATGCGTCGCCTCCTCGCCGTCGGTGACCACCTGCAAGGGATTCGCGAGGTGAGCCATTTTGAAAGCACGTTTGACGAGAAAAATGTCGTTCAAATCGTCTTCCACCAATAGAACCGTAAAATCTTTGATATCCATAGTGTTTCCTTGTAATGCGCCAATATATCCGTGAATGGGAAAAAAGCTGCTTGGTAACAGACCCCATGGCACAGCGGAGCGCGGAGCATCGCTCCGCAAGATTTAGGCGTTCCGCGGAGCGATGCTCCGCGCTCCTCATCACGCGCATTTACTTTCCCGGCTGCGACTGCTAAAAACTGGCCGTGCTTAATGATTCCGCCATTTGGAAATCCCTCAGCGCGCCCGCCCGATTGAGCCTGATCGCCGGGCCGTGCGTTATTGAAAGCGAGAAGCTCTGTTTGCAGGTGGGTGAGTCGCTGAAAAAAACGTGCGATAAGCTGGGCATTTTTTTCGTGTTCAAAGCGAGCTATGACAAGGCCAATCGCACCAGTGGAAAATCCTTTCGCGGGCCGGGCGTCGAGGCGGGCTTGCAAACGCTCGCAAAAGTCCGGAAAGAAATCGGCGTGCCGGTATTGACGGACGTCCACACGGAAACCCAAGTGATCGCCGCGGCTGAAGTGGCGGACGTCTTGCAGATACCCGCGTTTCTTTGCCGGCAAACGGACTTGATCGACGCGGCGGCGCGAACCGGCAAAATTGTGAATTTGAAAAAAGGCCAATTCCTGTCGCCGAAGGAAATGGGCCAGGTAGTGGACAAGGCGCGCAGCGCCGGAGCGAAAAAATTGCTGGTCACCGAGCGCGGCACGACCTTTGGCTACAACAATCTGGTGGCCGACATGCGCTCGATTCCCATCATGCGCGGGTTTGGTTTTCCGGTGATTTTTGACGCCACGCATTCCGTGCAGTTGCCGGGCGGCGGCGGCGATAAATCATCCGGGCAGCGCGAGTTCGCGCCCGTGCTGGCGCGGTGCGCGCTGGCGGCGGGAGCGAATGGAATTTTCATCGAAACGCATCCCCATCCCGAACGCGCCTTGAGCGACGGGCCGAATATGATTCCGCTGGCGCAGATGCCCGGGTTGCTGGCGAATCTGTTGAAGGTGTGGAAAGTGACGCGCTAATCTTAAATCCCCATGGCTGCAAAAATACCACCTTCGCTGGTAGCGAAACTAAAGTCCGTCAAACTGTTCCTCTGCGATGTGGACGGCGTCATGACCGACGGGGCGGTTTACATGGGCGGCGGCGTGGAAACCAAGCGGTTTAACATTCGCGATGGGCTGGGGCTGAAATTTCTGCAGCGACACGGAATCAAGGTGGGCTGGGTTTCGCGGCGGCCATCGGTCGCGACGCAGCAGCGCGCGGATGATCTGAAGATCGATTTTGTCGTGCAACATAACGGCGGAAAGATTGAGGGAGTGGAGGCGATTTTGCGTCAAACTGGCATGACCTGGGCGGATGTCTGCTATGTCGGCGATGATGTGGTGGATATCGGCGTGTTGGACAAGGTGGGATTGGCCGTGGCTGTGGGCGACGGCGTGATCGAGGCAAAGCGTGCCGCGGATTACGTGACGAAAGCACATGGTGGAAACGGCG
>DASXHY010000588.1:0-2084 GCA_036488095.1 Verrucomicrobiia bacterium
CGATGGTCTTGCAGGTGACCGACCGCGGGCTCGTTGCTCAGGCGGAATATAACAGCGACCTGTTCGAAGCCGCCACGATTGCCCGCTTGTTGGAGCACTTTGAAATTTTGCTGGAAGGAATCGCGGAAAATCCGGCGCGACGTCTCTCTGAATTGCCTTTGCTCAGCGAGGCCGAACGTCGGCAGGTCGTCGTCGAGTGGAACAATACGAGGACGGAATATCCGCGCGAAAAATGCATTCACGAATTGTTCGAAGAGCAGGTCCAGCGCGCGCCAAATGCGGTCGCGGTGACGTTCGGGAAACAATCCGTTACCTACGAGGAGTTGAATCATCGCGCCAATCGCCTCGCGCATTATCTCCAGAAATATTCCGTGGGTCCGGACGTGCTGGTGGGAATTTGCCTTGAGCGTTCGGTCGAGATGATCGTCGGCATGCTCGCGATCCTGAAAGCGGGCGGGGCGTACGTGCCGATTGAAGCCACCTATCCGCGCGAGCGACTGGCCTTCATGCTCGCCGATGCCGGCACGCCCGTGCTGTTGACCCAACAGCGCCTCGTGGCCGCGTTGCCCAAGCCTGCCAATGCCTTGTGCCTGGATTCCGATTGGGAACTCATCGCGCGAGAGAGCCGCGAAAATCTTTCCCTGGCGGTCATTCCCGAGAATCTTGCCTACGTCATTTACACGTCCGGCTCGACCGGCATGCCAAAAGGCGTCGCCGTCCCGCATCGCGCAGTCAATCGGCTCGTGCTGAATACGAATTATATTCAATTCAGCCTTGAGGATCGCGTGGCACAAGTCTCCAACGCGTCCTTTGACGCCGTCACGTTTGAAATTTGGGGTGCGCTGCTAAATGGCGCGACGCTCGTAGGCATCACGCGAGACGTATCGCTGTCCCCGGCCGATTTCGCCCGCGAACTTCGCGAGCAAAATATCAGCGCCATGTTTCTCACGGCCGCGTTATTCAACCAGGTGGCCGCGGAAGTGCCGGACGCGTTTGCCACCGTGCGCACGACGATGTTCGGCGGCGAGGCCGGCGATCCAAAATCCATCGCGCGCGTCCTCAAACACAAACCTCCGCTGCATTTGGTGAATGGCTACGGCCCCACGGAAAACACCACCTTCTCCGCCTGCTACGAAGTAAAGGCGATGCCCGACGACGCTGTAACTGTCCCGATTGGCCGGCCCATTTCCAATTCACAATGTTACATCCTGGACGCGCACCTCAACCCCGTGCCGATCGGGGTTCCCGGTGAATTGCACGTCGGCGGCGACGGCCTCGCGCGCGGCTATTGGAACCGGCCGCAATTGACCGCCCAGAAATTTATTGAAAACCCATTCCAACCCGACGCGCGCCTTTACAAAACGGGTGATCTCACCCGCTGGCTGCCAAACGGCAACATTGAATTTCTTGGCCGTCTCGATGAGCAGGTCAAAATCCGCGGTTTCCGTGTTGAGCTCGGCGAGATCGAAAGCGTGCTTGGCCGCCATCCAGCGATTCGTGAATGCGTGGTGGCGATGCGCAAGGACGAGAATGGCCGTGACCGGTTGCTCGCGTATTATGTTTGCAGCGGTAAACGGGTGCCGTCCTTCGAGGAACTCCTGCGCTATCTCAAAGAGCGCCTGCCGGACCACATGGTGCCGGCCGCGTTCGTTCCGCTCGATGCGCTGCCGCTGACGCCCAACGGAAAAGTGGACCGCAAAACGCTCCCTGAACCCGGCAACGGACGTCCGTTGGTCGAGGGCCTGGCCACTCCGCGCGATGCCGTGGAACTGAAGCTCACCGAGATTTGGCAGAATGTCCTCGACGTTCATCCCATCGGTATCGAGGACAAATTTTTCGACCTCGGCGGACACTCGCTGCTTGCCATCAAATTGATCGCGCAAATCGAAAAAGTTTTTGGACGCCGTTTGCGCGTCGCCACCGTTTTTCAAGCCCCGACCATCGAACAATTGGCCGCTGTCATCCGTGAGGAAATTCAGGAAGGCTCCGCGCTGGCGGGAACGTCCCTTGTCGAAATCCAGTCGCAAGGCACGCGTCCGCCGCTGTTTCTCGTCCACGGCGCCGGCGGCGGAATGTTCTGGGGC
>DASXHY010000594.1:0-8295 GCA_036488095.1 Verrucomicrobiia bacterium
GTCGCCGCCAAAACGCCGGAGAAAATTTTCAAGGAATGGATCGATCCCGCCGTGGGCATCATGCCGTACCAGGCGCGCAAGATTGCCGCCGCGCTCGGCCTGAAAGGCGATTTGATTTCCAGCGGCGCAAAAATCATTTCCGGCGTTTACAAAACGTCCTGGGAAACCGACGCCGCGCTCGTGGAGATCAATCCGCTTTGCATCGTGACCAATCCCGACGGCAAACAAAGCCTGTTCGCCGTCGATACCAAAATTTCCCTCGATGACAACGCGCTCTATCGGCACCCGAACATCCAGGCCATGCGCGATTTGGCCGAGGAAGCGCCGCTGGAAATCGAAGCCAGCAAGTTCAATCTCAATTACATCAAGCTCGATGGCAGCATCGCCTGCCTCGTGAACGGCGCCGGGCTGGCGATGGCCACGATGGACATCATCCAGCATTTTGGCGGCATGCCCGCGAACTTTTTGGACGTCGGCGGCGGCGCGAGCAAGGACCAGGTCAGCGCGGCTTTCAAAATTATTTTGCAGGACCCGGGCGTGAAGGGAATTCTCGTCAACATTTTCGGCGGCATCATGGACTGCAACGTCATCGCCACCGGCATCGTGGCGGCGGTGAAGGAAACTGGCTTAAAACTCCCGCTCGTCGTCCGGCTCGAAGGCAACAACTCCGCCGCAGGCAAAAAAACCCTGGCCGAATCCGGCCTGACGCTGACAACCGGTGATTCGATGGCGGATGCGGCGCAAAAAGTCGTGAAGGCCGTCAACGCCTGATCGGTTATGCTCAAAGTCACCGAAATCGCCTTCACCTGTTACCCGGTCACGGACATGGCTCGGGCACGGAAATTTTACGAAGAAATTTTGCGCCTGAAGCCGACGATGACTGTCGGTGAAGCGGGCGGCATGCAATGGACCGAATACGACATCGGGGCCGGAACGCTCTCGCTCGGCGCGGGCGCGCCCAACTGGCATCCCCGTTCGGACGGTTGCAGCGTCGGTCTGGAGATGGAAGATTTCGATTCCGCGATCGCGGAGCTTCGCGCCAAAGGCGTGAAATTCAAAATGGAACCCTTCCCCACGCCCGTCTGCAAAATGGCGTTCATTTCCGATCCCGACGGCAATACGATTTGCATTCACAAACGGCACGCGAAATAATCCAGCTTCATGTTTGAATTCACGCTCACCTGTAAAGGTAAAGGAAACTACGTTTGCCCGCCTGACGCTGGCCCCGCTTGGCGTGCAGCTTTCGATGCAGGGTGCGATATGGAGGAACTAGAGGCTAATCTTCGGTTAACGCCATGGGAACGGTTGCTCAAGCACGACAAATTGCTCAACGAATGGCTGCAGTTTGAAACCTTTATGGAGGGAGTTTATCGCGGGTTGAAATTTATCCAAAATCGTAAATCGTAAATCGCAAATCGTAAATTTCTCGATGTCTATTCTTGTTAAACCCAACACCAAAGTTCTCGTCCAGGGCATTACCGGCAGCTTCGGCGCGAAGCACGCCCAGCTTTCGCTCGCTTACGGAACGCAAATCGTCGCGGGCGTCACGCCCGGAAAGGGCGGGCAGCTCTTTGAAAATAAAGTGCCCATCTTCGACACCGTCGCCGATGCCGCGAAGCAAACCGGCGCGACGGCTTCCGCGATTTTCGTTCCGCCACCGTTCGCGGCGGACGCGATTCTCGAAGGCGTGGACGCCGGGCTCGAATTGGTCGTGTGCATCACCGAAGGCATTCCCGTCAACGACATGGTCAAGGTGAAGCGCGCGATGGAAGGCAAAAAGACCCGGCTCATCGGGCCGAATTGCCCCGGCGTCGTGACTCCCGGCGAAGGCAAAGATTCGCACGGCGGTTGCCGCATCGGCATCGCGCCCGGTTACATTCACAAGAAAGGCCACATCGGCGTCGTCTCGCGCAGCGGCACGCTGACCTATGAGGCCGTCTGGCAATTGACCGAACGCGGCGTCGGCCAGAGCACGTGCGTCGGCATCGGCGGCGACCCGGTCAACGGCACCTCGCACCTCGACGTCATCAAAATGTTCAATGACGACCCGGACACGCACGGCATCATCATGATCGGTGAAATCGGCGGCAGCGCGGAAGAAGAGGCGGCGGAATGGATCAAAAAGAATTGTAAGAAGCCGGTGGCTGGGTTCATAGCCGGCGCGACCGCCCCGCCGGGACGCCGCATGGGCCACGCCGGAGCGATCGTCAGCGGCGGCAAAGGAACGGCCGCGGCGAAAATTGCCGCTTTCAAAGAAGCCGGTATTGGTGTATCTGCCACGCCAAGCGAAATGGCGGACACGCTGTTGAAAATGATGTGAAGCGCACGCCGCGCAGGCGCGCGACGAAACGGGAAGAGCGAAAAGCGCCTCGCATTCATGCCGCGTTCCGCCTTTGACGTTTCATGTTCGATGTCATCGATTTCATCCTGAACGTCGCCGGGCTTCTGCTCTGGCTGAATTGGCGTTCCGCCCGGCTCGATCCCTTTACTCGCGCCACACCCGCCACGCTGGCCGGCACTGTGCGGCGCGCGGAGCCGATGCGGATCAAACGCTGGCACTTTCTCGCGGCGCTCGGCGGACTGCTGTTTCTGCGCGCCTACTTCTACGAACACATCGGGCCCGCCGTAAGCTGGACCCCAAAACTGGATTTGACGGTTGTCGCCCCCGCTTTTCCGCTCGTGCTCCGTGGCCACGTCTTCTTTCTTTCAGCGCTGCTATTTTCTCTTTTGAGCTTCGTTCGCGCGCTGGTGGTTTTCTATTTCTGGCTCCTGGCCATGGCCGTGCTCAATCGTCATGAAACAAATCCGGACCCCTTGCAGAAACTTCTTCTGCTCCAGCTTGGCCGCCCCGCCAAATGGCCGTGGTTTGTTCAAATCATCCTGCCGGTGATCGTAATCGCGATCCTTTGGATGCTGTCCCATCCCTTACTAGTCTACATCGGCGTGACGACTCCCATCCATTCAAACGCCCTGCTGCTCGCGCAAGGAGTCGTCCTGAGTTTGTTCGTGTATCTCAGTTTGAAATGGCTGTTGCTGGCCTTCCTGATTGTGAACCTGATTGTCACGTATGTTTATTTGGGAACCAATCCGGTTTGGGAATTCATCAATACAACCTCGCGGAATTTGCTTTCGCCGCTGAATCGCCTGCCATTGCGCCTGGGCAGGGTCGATTTTGCGCCAGTAATTGGCATCGTTTTAATCGTGCTGCTGCTGCATGTGTTGCCGAATTATTTGCTTCACGAACTGAATCGCAGAAATCTCACCCTCTGGCCGCAATAGTCCCGAAGTCTTCGGCCTCACTCTCAACTCTCAACTTCCAACCCTCAACTGCACCCGATGCACCGCGTGATTTTCCATTTGGACATGGACGCGTTCTATGCCTCCGTCGAGCAACGCGACACTCCGTCCCTGCGCGGCAAGCCGGTCATCGTCGGCGCGCCGCCGACGCAACGAGGCGTCGTCTGCGCCGCCAGTTACGAAGCGCGCAAATTCGGCGTCCGCTCCGCCATGCCCAGCGCAACCGCCGGGCGGCTTTGCCCGAAGGGCATTTTTGTGCGACCGCGAATGGAGGCATACAAACAGGAGTCGCGCGAAATCATGCGCCTTGTGGCCGAGACCGGCGCCACGGTCGAGCAGATGTCCATTGATGAAGCTTACGTGGATGTCTCCGCGCTTTGCCAGGCGGACGACCTCGATGCCTCCTTGCAGCAAGCTGTCCCGCTCGCGCAACAGTTGAAAGAACGCATCCGCGCCCAACGCCAATTAACCGCCACTATTGGCATTGCCGCGAACAAACTGCTGGCGAAAATAGCCAGCGATCACAAAAAACCCGACGGCCTCACGCTAATCGCCGAGCGCGACAAGGCGCAATTCCTTCGTCCCCTGCCCGTCCGCGCGCTCTATGGCGTCGGCAAAAAAACTGAGGAAATTCTGAACAATGCCGGCATCGACACCATCGGCGCGATGCAGGATTACGCGGGCGATCTCCGCGCGCTGGTCGGGTCCTTTGGCCTGACGTTGAAGCGGTTCGCCTTCGGTGAAGATGATCGCGCGCTCGAACTCGGCGATGAAATCAAGAGCATCAGCAACGAGGAAACGTTCCTGCACGACACCGAGGACCGGAAAATCCTGCGCCATTGCCTCCGCGAGCAGGCGGCGGACATCGCGCAGCGCCTGAAACGCCGCCGACTCGGCGCGCACACCGTGCAGGTGAAAATCCGCTATGGCGATTTCACCACGCTCACGCGCCAGTTTTCCGTGGAGGAATCGATTTCCGAAGCCACCGATATTTACCGGCTGGCGTGCTTTCTTCTCGGACGCGAAAAACTCGTTTCGCGACCGTTGAGATTGTTGGGATTGGGTGTCAGCAATTTGCGCGAACCCAGTGGGCGGCAACTGGCTTTTTTGTAAGCGAAAAATTCGCGGCGAGATTCTGTTAGAGAGATGACCATTGACGTGTTTTCAGTCATTGGTAACGTGCCGAAACGCAAAATGAAGATGAAACAAAATGTTACAACGGTCACCTCCGACACTTTTTGACTGCTTTTTCGATGAGAATTCCAAAAACGGCTGGCCTGATATGCGTTTTCGCGCTGATAGCGGGCTGCGGGACGATCCCGAAGTTTGAACTCTCGGAGGGAGAGAGATTAATTGCAGAGCGTCCCGCAAATTACTGGAACCGCTGGGAGGTGTCGGTGGCAAATTAATAATTACCACGAAAAGAGTGCGGTTCCAGCCACACGAAGTGAATTTTCACAAAGCTCCGCAAGACATTCCTCTTGGCGATATTAAAGAAGTAACCACTTATAACAATAGGGTATATTGGCGAACCGTTAAAAATGGATTGCAGCTCGAAACAGCAGAAGGCGTCGATTACCGATTTGTTGTAGATGATAGGGATTATCTGGTAAGACTATTGCAAGACGCTGCGGAAACCGTCGATAAAGGTGAGAGTAAGTAATCGGCCAGAGATGACGTGTTTCCGGAAGTAGTGAGATGCGGGCCGCCGTCTGAAATTCTATACCGCCTGACGCCCCGCCGTCATTCCCGCGCCATTCAACACGCCGCCGCTGCTTTGTGCAGAAACCGCCTTCGGCAGCTTGAGCGCGACCACGGTGCCCGCGCCTTTTTGGCTCTGGATGGTCAAGGTGCCGCCGTGGAGTTCGGTCAGGCGGCGCACGATGGTCAGACCAAGTCCCAACCCCTGTTGCTCGTGGAGCTTGCGGTCGAACTGCATGTAAGCGCCGACTTTGGTGATATGTTCGGTGGCAAATCCCCGGCCCTGGTCGGAAACAGTCAACGTCACGTTGTTCTCCGAATCCGCGCACGTCACGCTCACCGGCGTGTTTGCCGATGAAAATTTAAGAGCGTTTTGCACCAATTCTTCAACGATCTTGGCCAGATACTCGTCGGAGATCGGCATCGGCACGTTGGCCAGCTCGAGGACGAGGTCTTTCGGCCGCCGCGCCAGCGCCGCCTGCTCGCGCGCCTGTTGTTCAATGATCGGAGCGGGCGCGGGTGTCTGCTTGCGCAATAAAGAGTGCAGATTCTGCGGATCGGAATTGAGCAACTCGAGCTGCGCGTAAATCAAAAAGTTTTCAACCAGCCGTTCCAGGCGCCTGCCAGAGTCATAAATGACCTGGCCCATCTCGGCGATGTCCTTCGGCGTGAGGGTTTGCGCGTCCGCGACCAGGATTTCGCCGTAGGCAAGAATGCCGTTGAGTGGTGTGCGCAATTCGTGCGGCAGCATCATGCTGATGTTGTCGCGCAGATCGGCCAGTTTGCGTTCGGCTTCCTCGCGGACGGTCTTGGCTTTTTTCAACCGCGCATCCACGGCGGCGTAGAGCGCCTCAATCGTGAACGGCTTCGGTAAATAATCATCCGCGCCAAGCTCCATGCCGTGGCGCATGCCCGCCTGGTCGGCGAGGCCGGTCATCAGGATGAACGGGATGGATGCCGTGGCTGGTTCGCTGCGCAGCGAGGAGAGCGTGAGATAACCGTCCACCTTCTCCATGTTCACATCGCACAAAATCAAATCCGGAAGTTCCTTGCGGGCGACCTCGATCCCCTTCTCGCCATTTTCCGCTTCAATGACTTCGAAGCCGCGTTGGCGCAGGGCCAGCAGCATCATCTCGCGCAACCATTCTTCGTCATCAATTACCAGAATTTTCTTCATTGCCAATGCGTCCTATCGCCAGCCATAACCTGTCCAATTATGGACATAATACAAGTTATCTTAGACGAAAACCCGCGTCTGCACCACACCTCAGCAATGCGCGTGCCTTAATGCCCGACAGATTCCGCAGGAACGTTGCCGAAGTGCCACGGGATTAGCCGCTTCTTGCAGCGCCTGATTAGCTATTAGTGGTCTTTAGTCGTCCAGCGCATTTCCGCATTATGAATGAAAATTAATAAAAAGTGGTGTCCGAAGCCCATCTGAGAGGTGAGAGGTCAGAGGTCAGAGATAAGAGGTCGGACCTCTCACCTCCTACCTCACTTAAGCCGACTCATGATCTGGTCCGTGATCGCCTGCACCGCCGCTTCGGCTTCGGAATCAAAACCGATCGCCGGCGTTTCGCGCGCGGGCACCTGGCAGGTGACGCCGGGACGCCATTCGGCGTTATCGCACAGTTCGCATTCCTTGAGCCCGTGACGCGGATCGGGAATGCCAAGGCTCTGTTTGATCTTGAGCAAATCCTGGAGCTGCGTAGGCGTCATCGTGCCGACGGGCCGGCCGAGTTGCGAGGCCACGAGAATTGTGCGGCAATACGCCTCGAGAATTTCCATTTTAAAATAGGCATCCTCGATGTTGTTGTGGCTCCAGGAAACCACGCCGTGGTTCGCCATCAAAATCACGTTGTGCTGGTCCACCAAATCGGACACGAGCTTGCCCATTTCCGGCGTGCCCGGCGTCCGATACGGCGCCATCGCCACCGACGCGAACACTTCATACTCGGGAACCATGCACGTGGGCGGTTCCACTCCGGCCACCGCGAAGCCGGTGCTATAGGGCGGGTGACAATGGCAGGTCGCGACCGCCTTCGGCTGCTTTTTCATCATCTGCAAGTGCATCAGAATTTCGCTCGTGCGCTTCTTCACGCCGCAAATCTGGTTGCCCTCGAAATCCACGAGGCACATGTCCTCGGGCTTCATGAAACCTTTGCTCACGAGAGTCGGCGTGCAAATCGCGATGTCTTCGCCCACGCGGACGGCCATGTTGCCGCCGTTACCGTCCACATAAGCGCGCTGCCAAAGCCGGCGGCCCATGTCGCAAATCTGCTCTTTGAGATTGTCGCAATAAGGCGAATTGAAAAACGCCTCGAGTTCCGCCTTCGGGCTCTTCGAATTGAGCGGCTTGGACGGCGGAGTTGATTTGCCCTCGGTGACCGCCGCTGCTTTCGCGACGCTTCCGTTGGCGCTCGGTTTGCCGTTCACCTCGTAATCCTGCAGAAAATCACGAGCTGACGGCGTCAGGATTGCATCCTCCGGCACGCGAAGGACCCTGCCGTTGCGCAACATATCTTCCAAATCTCGAACACTAATGACTTGTTTCATTTCAATTGTAGCGGCGCTCTGTGAGCGCCGAAATTCGTGCGGCGGTCATAGACCGCCGCTACATTTCATTTCTTAAATGGTGAATAAAAAATTTCATCGACCAGCGCCGCATTGATCGCGTCAATCGGCGTCGGCTGATCGAACGGTTGCGCCGCCTCGCGGCCTTCGGAAAATCCAATCGTCTGCCCCACCCCGCCGCCCAGGCTGTCATAAACGACCACACTCGGGTCTTTGCTCATGCCCGCGGGCGTCTCGGTGCCCTGCTGAAAATGTTCGCGCGTGAACGGGCTCACGATGAGCCAGCGCCCGCCCGTCAGTGACGGCACGGCTTTGCTCAAAGTCACACGGCCTATGACGGTGCCTAATCTCATACGATAAAAGCTCCAAATCCCAAGTTCCAAGCTCCAGAGAAATTCCAATTTCCAAGCACCAAGGATCTTATTGCGTCGCCATTGCAATTTGGCGCTTGGAGCTTCTCTGGAGCTTGGAACTTGGAGCTTGGAGCTTTCATATCGGCACTCCAGGCTCTTTCTCGTCCACAATCCCGGTGATCATCCAGCGCGCCGGACTTTTGTCATCGCCGACGGCTTTGCGCGTCGCCCGCCCATCCGATGAAATAATCACCCGCTGATGCATCCCCGCGCCGTGCGGATCAATCGCCACCTGAGGAGCACCCTCCGGCTCGCCGGCATGGTTGATCGGCTGGCAAATCACGAGCCGCCACCCGTCAAAGCTCGGATG
>DASXHY010000612.1:0-2057 GCA_036488095.1 Verrucomicrobiia bacterium
ACGTTTCGGCCTGGAGTTGTTTGCGTTTCCAACCCAAAACCAGAAGCGTGATGGCAGTACCTCCGAGCACCGCGCCCATAAACAACACGAGGAGCAGCGCCGGAATTAGACTTCCAACATTGGCCATGTCTGAACCTACGCTTGTGTGCACGTTGTTCAAATGGAAACTAACCCTATGTTTGCCCCGGGTCGCAACTGGTGTTTATCCAGTCCAAATAACGAGGATTGCCGCCGTTTAACGGCACCACAATGAATTCGGGAGTGTCGTAGGGATGATGGGCGATAATCAGTTTTTCGAGCCGGGGCAGGCAGCGGGCGGTAGTTTTCAGGATCAACAAAACCTCAGTGCCGCGCTGGATTTTTCTCTGCCACCAATAATGGGATTCAACGTGCGGAACCAGATTGGCGCAGGCGATGAGGCGGGCCTGGAGGGCGGCGCGAGCGAGGCGGCGGGCGGTTCTCAGGTCCGGCGCGGTGACGAGCGCGATCCGAAAGTGCGTGGCTTTCATGCGGAGTGAATTACACCGCTGCAAAAGCTTTGGCCACGCCAAAGTGAGCAAGTTTGTAATTCCGCCTTTAGGCGGCTCGGTCGGGTGATTCCGCGCTGACCGCGGAACTACGACCGGGCGTGCAAACAGTTCTTTTGCATTAGCCAGCGGCAGTCATTAGACTGCGCGCGAGAGATGAGAATCCTGATTGCAACCATTACGGCGGGAGGCGGACACCTCGCAGCGGCGGCGGCTTTGGAAGAGGCGTGGCGCGCCGCGCGGCCGAACGATGTGCTGGAGCGCATTGACCTGCTGAAGTTTTTTTCACCATTGCACCGGAAAATTCATGCGGATGGATATTTGGCGCTCGTTGAGCGCGCGCCGGAATTGTGGGGAATGGTCTTCGCCAAGACGGACAATCCCAAGGTGGCGCGGACGCTGAATAAATTGAAGCGGGCGTTCCCGAGCAATTCGCGCCAGAAATTCGAGCGCCACGTGAAGCACTTCAAGCCGGACGTCGTCCTCTGCACGCATTATTTGCCGCTGGAATTATTGGGGCATCGGCGAAAGCAAAAGGATTGTCCCGCGCCAATGACGGTGAGCGTGATCACGGATTTCGAGGCGCACGCGCTCTGGATGGATTCGTGCGTGAATCTTTATTGCGTGGCGGCGGAGGAAACGAAGGCGCGTCTCGTGGGGCGCGGGGCATCGGCGGAAAATATTGTCGCCACCGGCATTCCCATCGCGGCGAAATTTTCGGCGAGAGTGGATCCCAAAGCGGTGCGGAAGAATTATGGCCTGCGCGATGACCAGCGCGTGTTGCTGGTTTTGAGCGGCGGTTTCGGGATGGGGCCGGTCGGAGAAATTCTCGAGGAACTGGACAAGGTGCCGGCTGAATTTCAAACCGTGGTGGTCACGGGCCGCAACGAGGAAATGCGCCGCGATCTCGCCGCGCAGGACCGGAAGCATCCCACGCATGTCCTCGGCTTCGCTTCGAACATGCACGAGTTGATGGCCATCGCGGACCTGGTGATTACCAAACCGGGCGGGTTGACTTCGTCGGAAGCGATGGCGATGGGAAAGCCGTTGTTCATTTTGAATCCGATTCCGGGCCAGGAGGCGGCGAACAGTGATTTCCTGCTGGAACGCGGCGCTGCCGGCAAAGTGAATCGCGTCGAGGACTTGCCGTATCGGATTGAGCAACTGCTCGGCTCGAAAAAGCTGGCTCAGATGGCGTCGGCGGCGAAATCGCTGGGGCGGCCGCTGGCGGCGAAGGCGGTTTGTGAGGAAGTGATTAAGCGATTGGGTTAAAGACCGATAGCAGTACGGGCGTCTCGCCGTGCGAATCGATACACAAAGGCTGGACACCTGTGTTGTTCGGACACGCGTACAAAACAATTACAAGCTAAAGCTTGAACTCCAACACTCACACAGCACTTTATCGCGTGATGCGGCGGGTCATTGGGCTGGCGTTGGGATTTTATTTTCGGCGCATCGAGCGTTTTCACGTCGAGCGCGTGCCGTTGAGCGGACCGGTGCTGTTCGTCTCCAATCATCCCAATTCGCTCA
>DASXHY010000615.1:0-1710 GCA_036488095.1 Verrucomicrobiia bacterium
CGTAATTAAACCTGTGGACGAACCGAAACCAGTGGCCGAGGCAAAGCCCAAGGTGCGCGCCAAACCTAAAGCTGCCGCAAAACCTCTCATCGCTGCCAAACCTGCGGACGCTCCCAAACCTGCCATTGCGGCGAAGCCTCCGGCTGATACAAAACCGCCGGTTGAAAGACCCGCTCCCCTCGCGCCGGTTCCGCCGGTGACGCGAGCAACCCGCCCCGCGCGTAAAGCGCCGGCGCGCATTCCATCCATTTTGCTCGAAGGCGACAAGCCGGGACCCGCTCACGTCAGCGGGCCGGGCCAGCGTTACGCGCTCGGGCCGACGCCGCCGGTCGAAAAACTCCCGACCGAAGGCGAGTTGCCGGAATCCTACGGCACCGGCGCGATTTTGCTGACCGCGCGCGATCCCCATTGGCTTTACACCCATTGGGACTTATCGGGCGACCAGCAACGCCGTTACAACGCGTTTTCGCGCGACGGCCACATGGCTGTGCGTGTTTACATCGAGGCGGCGCGCGGCAAACCCGTCGTGGAAGTCCAGGTGCATCCCGAATCGCGTCACTGGTTTGTTCACGTCGATTGGGCGAACACGCGCTATGTGGCCGAACTCGGTTATTATTCGGCCGCCGAAAAATGGACCGTGGTTTCAACCTCCGCCGCCACCATCACGCCGCCGGACGCCGTTTCCACCGATACGAGCGCCGAGTTCAGCACGATTCCTTTCGAGGTGCCCATGGAAAAATTGCTGTCGCTCGTCAAAGAAGCCGTGCAGGAAAGCGCGCCGTTGGCGCAGGCATTGCAGGAATTACGCGCGGACGGCCACGGCGAATTGCCGCAAATCACCGCGCCGACGGCTATTGGCGCATCCGCGCAGACCGGAACTGCGCCCCGTTCAAAACGCGCGTCGTGGAAGCCCTCCGAATGGACGCCCGCGCAGGAACGCGCGCTCGCCGAGGTGGTCAGCATGGACCACGTGCGGCGCGTATGGATGGGTTCGTTGGAAATCACCGAGTTGATTCGCCGCCAGTTGCTCCACGAACTCGCCTCCATGACCGTTGCGGAACTCGGGGCCCTCGCGCCCGGCGCTCCCACTTCCCCCGCTGAAGCCATCACGGGAATATCCAGCCCATCCGCCAAAGCCGCCGGGCGGCCGAAGGGTTTCTGGTTCAACGTTAATGCGGAATTAATTGTTTACGGCGCAACCGAAGTCGATGCGACGGTTTCCATTGGCGGGCGAAAAATCAAATTGCGCCCGGACGGCTCATTCAGTTATCGCTTTGCGTTACCGGACGGAAATTATGAAATGCCGGTGGTCGCCATTTCCGCCGACCAAACGGACGGCCGTGCGGCGGAGATGAAATTCGGACGCCACACGGAGTATCGCGGCGACGTGGGCGCGCATCCGCAGGACCCGTCCTTGCAGCAACTGTTGCTGGAGAATTTCTGAGTTGGTTTCGTTGCCAATGAAACGCCCCGTTCGCACCCTGATTCAAATCATCGCCGCCGGGTTGTTTATTTTTGGCGTGCTGGAAATCGGGTTGGAGATTGCGCACCATCAAGTCCAGGTTCATAACCACGTCGAGCCGGTCAAAAACAATGTTTGGAGTTACCTCATTGGAGCGGTGTTGCTTTTGCTCGGCGCGATTTTATTCGCCGGAAGCGATTCGCTCGCCGAGCAATTGACCGACGATATCGACGACACTGACGACACTG
>DASXHY010000680.1:0-2135 GCA_036488095.1 Verrucomicrobiia bacterium
AACCTGGGGCGCGGCAGCGGCAGCTACGGTTCCCTTGGACATCAATTGCGATGCGCCTCTCTCAACGGTTTTCTTAAAGACAGCTGATTGGGTGACCGGAGCGCCGCCCGGAGCCGCATTGGAAGTAGTGAGAATCAATCCTTTCGACAGGGCATCGGCGTAAAGTTTTTTCAAAAGCACGGGGCGTTCCTCCGCACTGACGACAATTTGGTCCGGCGTCGTCGCTTCGCGATCCGTTTTGCGCAGCGCCTGCCATTTTTGGGCGCGCAATTCTTTTTCGAGCAGAGCCGCACGCAAGCCGCCGGTGTCCGCGTTGGTGTCCACACTGCCGGAAATTTCCAATTGCAACCCAGGCCGCTCATAAAGCGCCTTGACCAGCACATCGAGCTTTTCTTTGCTCGCCGGCGTCAAATCTCCGCTGCCCGCAGCGAAATCTTGATATTGGATTTCCTCGCCCTTGCCGCCGAACATCGCGCCGAGGACGGCGAACGGCGACGTGATCGCTTTTTCAACGACGTTCCAAACCGCGCGCACGATGACCTTGTGCAGCCGGAACTGCGGGTCATCCAGGCTGCCTTCAATCGGCACATCGAGCACGATTTTCCCGCTGCGATCTTTTAGCACGGCGATGCCCAGCTTGACCGGCAGGTGGGTCGCGTCGGGGCTGTTCACCTTTTCGCCAAAAGTAAATTGATCGAGCGTGATGACGTTTTCTGATTTCAGACTGCGGCCATGCAAATGATACGTGAGGGCCATGCTCAATTTTCCCTTGGCGATGCGATAGCCCGCGAATTTTCCCGAGTAAGGACTGACAGCGGTCAAATCCACATCGTTCACCGCGATTTTAATTTCATTCGTCTGGTCTTTGCTGAAGGGATTGATGACGCCGGTGATTTCCACCGGGCCGACGTTGTCAACTTTCGCGTGCAAATTCACGTCCGCGTGCTGCAACTCCTCGGAGGAAATGCCCGCGATGGTGCCGCTAATGTCATTGACGGCCATGTTGACGTTGGGGGTAACGGAATGATCGGTGAAATTCGCGCTGGTGTTGGTGACGATGATCATGCCGAGCGAAAATTTCTTCAGCGGCAATTGGGCCAGCGCACTGGGAGGAATGACCGTATTGCCGGCCAGCAGGGATTTTTTCGCCTTCGCTTCCGCCGCGGGAGTGGAAGCCTCGGCGTTCGCAGGCGCGTTGGTGCTGGGAATGTGCATCGCAGCCAACAGATTGATGGTGCGATTGGTTTCTATGATGAGCCGCGCGTAAAAACCGGCAACTGAAGTTGTTTTCACGGTGACCTCGGGCGGATTCAGCCCGGCGTTGATTTCGGAGATATGGACGGAATCCCACTTCAACAACGGTTCGCCGAGCACCCCGTCAACGGTGTTGAAATCGTTCAGCCAGGTGTCGCCGGTGAAGGTGACGTCGGGCAGCGCGCCATTCGGAACGCGGAGGCGAATTTGCCCGTCCATGCCGAGCTTGCTGCCGATGATGAACACGCTGAGCCGCGAATCGAGATACGGATCAAGCGGATGCAATTCAATATTTTCAAAGGTCAGATGAATGTCCACCGATGGTGGCGCGAGCGAGGCGTTGATTTCGGAATGGAGCGTGCCATTCGTGTTCCAGCGCAGTGACAGCCCCGTGGTAAAATTCGTCAGCGGCAGGTTCGAGAGGTTCGTCGCGTTGACGTCAATTTGGTCCAGCGTGAGGCGGGCAGGGCGGGGATTGGCGAGATCTTCAAGTTGAACCGTGCAATTGCTCACACACAGCGCACCGACCGTCGCCGCGAATGAATTCGTAATTTGCGAGAATGCGGCAAAACCGTTCGTGACGGATTGCAGCAACAAAAGAATCGCGTCGGTTGTGTTGGTTGTTTCCGGCGCTTTCGGCGTTGTGGCCGAGATGGCCGCCGCGATTGCGTTCGTTGCCGGTTCGCCGCGTTTCAAAGACAGGGTGGCGCCGCTGACGTCAATATGATCGATGCGCACCGCGAGTTGTTTGGCCGGGCCGGGCGGCGCTTTCGGTGGCGCATTGGCGGAAAATTTCGCGAGGATATCGGAAAAATTAAAGGTGCCGTCGGCGTTCATCTGGACGTGAACGAAAGGCCGCGAAGTCCTGATTTCCTTGAATA
>DASXHY010000014.1:0-6087 GCA_036488095.1 Verrucomicrobiia bacterium
AACACACTTCAGAAAGTTCGACGTCCACGCTCGCCCTGCCGAGCGAGGAAATCAAAGGGCGCATCATTGGCCGCGAAGGACGCAACATTCGCGCCTTTGAAGCCGCGGCCGGCGTCACCATTCTCGTGGACGATACGCCCGGAGCGGTGGTCATTTCCGGCTTTGACCCGGTGCGACGCGAAATCGCGCGCGAAGCCATGTCCCGGCTGATCCAGGACGGCCGCATTCACCCCACCCGCATCGAGGAAATCATCACCGAGGTGGCCCGGGAAATGGAGGAGACCATCGTGCGATTGGGAGATGAAGCCGTGGCCAAAGCCGGGTTGCCGCCCATGCACCCGGAGATTGTGAAACTCCTTGGACGGTTGCATTTCCGGCACAGTTACGCGCAAAACATCCTGGACCATTCCGTCGAAGTCGCGCATCTCATGGCGCTGATGGCGGCCGAACTCGGCGTGGACATCGTGTCCGCCAAACGTGCCGGTCTGCTGCACGATATTGGCAAAGCCGTGAACCACGAAATCGAAGGGCCGCACGCCGTCGTGGGCGCGGACTTGATCAAACGCTACGGCGAATCCGAAGCCGTCGTCAACGGCGTGGCCTCCCATCACAACGATGTGCCGCCGGTCGGGCCACTCGGGATTTTGGTGAGCGCGGCGGACGCCATCAGCGCCTCGCGCCCGGGCGCCCGTTCGGAGAGCATGTCGACGTATTTGAAACGGGTTGAAGACCTGGAGAAAATTGCCTCCGTAATGCCTGGTGTTGAAAAAGCCTTTGCCGTGCAGGCCGGACGCGAATTGCGCGTGTTTGTTCAACCGGAGAAAGTGAACGACGAGGAAGCCTTCGCATTGGCGCGGAATATTGCCTCAAAAATCCAGAATGAATTGCAATACCCCGGCCAAATCAAAATAACAGTGATTCGCGAGACGCGTTGCGTGGAAGTAGCGAAGTGAAGTGGGGACCGTGCCCGCCTCACGGCTCACTCCGACACTCGAAGATAATTGTGGTTCAGTGACCTCTCACGCCTCCATGTTCGGCGCGGGGCGCACCGAACAACGCCTGGGGCGGGCGCGCTTCCCAAAGAATTCAATCAGTGGCCCTGGTTGTACATGCCGCTGGGGATGCCGTTTTCCCATCCCATGGGAGAGTCCCAAGGGCGCACTGAGGCGTTATCCGGCTCCGTGGTCGCACACCCGCTGGCGCCCAAAAGCAACAGCGCAAAGAGGGTCAAAAGCAGGCAACTGACACCGAAACGTTTCATGACTGGGCCGGGTAAGCGGGGATGGCTTCGTCGCCTTCAAGAACTTCGCCCAATTTCCAACCGGGCAGCACGTTCGCGATGCAACGATCTTTCTGGACGCTGGTGATGCGAACTTTCGCCACCAGCTTGCCGTCGCGATTGATCAGCATTTCGCCGCGCTCGACGGCGCCCTGGTCTTCCCCAACGTTCAGGACGACGAAATCCCACTTGGGATCCGCCACCAAAATTTTTCCGATCAAATTGGCCGGCAGCGGCACGGGCCGGTCCGGATGCTCATAGACATCCAAGCGTGCCTGGAGTCGCGTATTTTGCCGCTGCAGAATCTTCTTCTCATCCTCGATGGCGTCCACACGTTCCTGGAGCGCCTTCATGTCCTTGGACACGCTCAATGCCCCCTCAGGCGTCGGGAAGGCCGCATGATACTTGTCCAACTCGATCTTCGCGTCGGTCAGGTTTTTTTCGGACGTATTCAAATTATCCTGCAGCGTGGCAATTTGCTTCTTGAGGTCCGTTTCGGCAGCGACGGCTGCCGCAAGGTCTTTTTTCGTGGAGGCAAGTTCCGTCTTGGTCTGGGCCAGCTCATTGGTGGCCTTCGTCAAATCCCTGGTCCTCGTCTGGAGTTGCGCAGTGGTCTGATCGAGCTTGGTGTGGAAGTCATCGCGCTCCTGGCGAGTGGTCTCAATGATCTTTTTGACTTTGACGAAATTGAGGGTCCCAACGGCCAATCCGGCGAGGATAGCGACGATAAGACTGATTCGAATCAACATGGCTCGGTTCTAAGTGTGTTGCTCTAACGCTCGGTCAGACTAAAGACTCGCCATCAGGCTGTCAACGCCCTTCGTGGGGTGTTGAACCCAATACTCAACCAAATAGCAAAAGCGGCTCATGGGAGCAAATGCGCCAGCGAGCGCTACTATTAGCAGTCTTTTTCCGGCCGGCGCTCGACTTCGCCTTTCCGCATGTTAATTTACCGCCGTGAGCAACCTTTTAATCGGCGTCCTTGGCGCGCTGGTCGCAACCAACCAACCCGCCGCCCTCAGCAATCTCGTCACCCAAACCACGGGCGTTTCCGTCGCCGCCATCGACACCAACAGTCCCGTGGAAAAGGAGCTCCAGAAAATTGAGGACGACGATGATGCGGCGGCGGCGGAAGTGGATGGTTGGATTCGCCAAAATGAAGAATTCGCCGCCAAAGGCGCCGCGATTCCGGCGGCCGAGTTGAACCGCCGCATTCGCTCCCGCTTCGAGCCTTGCAAAAAGGCCTATGAGGATTTCATCCAACAGCATCCCAAATACGCCCGCGGACGCATCGCCTACGCGAGCTTTCTCCATGACATGGGCGACGAAGACGGCGAAGAGGCGCAACTCGTCAAAGCCCGCGAGATTGATCCCACGATTCCTTCCATTTGGAATAATCTGGCAAATTATTATGGCGAGCACGGCCCGCTGACCAACGCCTTCATCTGCTACGAGAAAGCCATCCAACTCGAGCCCACGGAGCCGGTTTATTATCAGAACTTCGGCACCACTGTTTTTTTGTATCGGAAGGACGTGAAGGAATATTATCACATTGACGAACAGCAGGTGTTCGACAAGGCGTTGATGCTCTACAGCAACGCCACCCGGCTGGACCCTACGAATTTTGAATTGGCGAGCGACGTCGCCATGACTTATTACGGCATCAAGCCATTGCGCACGAACGACGCCCTGGCGTCGTGGACCAATACGTTAAAGCTGGCGCACGATGAAATTGAGCGCGAGGGTGTCTATATCCATTTCGCCAGGATTCAGATCAGCGCGGGCAACTTCGCCGAAGCCCAGAGGCGGTTGGATAGCGTGACGAATTCAATGTACGACTAGTTGAAAAAACGCCTGGTGCGCAGCCTTCACGACCACGAACATCCCGAAGATGTGACCAACAGCCCGCCGGCGGAGGCAATTGCAGCCGAGCCGCAGACGAACGCGCCTCCGAAGGTCCCTTAATACTATAACCACGCGAGCCGCGCTGATTGACTTTTGCGGCCTTCCCCTCTGAACCGTAGCAGCCGACGTAAGGAGTCTCACACCATTTCCGCGCGGAAAAAGTTTGAGCCGACTCACGTCGGCTGCTACGTCACGCTTTAAACCTTCCCCAGCGCCTGGTCCAGATCCGCGATCAGGTCGTCCACATCTTCCAATCCGAGCGCCAGGCGCACGAGGTTGTCCGAGATGCCCAGCGATTTCCTGAACTCCGGCGTGTAATCAAAAAATGACATGACTGCCATTTGCGTCACGAGGCTCTCCGAACCGCCGAGGCTGGGCGTAATCAAAAACAATTCCAGCGCGTCGATAAACCGGCACGTCTGCTTGTTGTCCCCCTTCACCAGGATACTCACCACGCTGCCGCAGCCGCGCATTGATTTTTTCGCCACCTGGTAATCCGGATGCGATTTCAGGCCTGGATACCAAACTTTTTCGACTTTCGGATGGCCTTCCAGGAACTGCGCGACGGCCAGTCCGGCGCGATTGTGATGCTCCATCCGCAGCCCGAACGTCTTCAGCCCGCGTTCCAGCAGGAAGCAGGTGTGCGGCCCCGGCGTCGCGCCGACCATGCGCTCAAACTTGTTCAAATCTTCCAGCAACGCGTGCGCGCCCAACGCCACACCGGCCACCAGGTCGTTGTGCCCGCCGAGATATTTCGTCGCCGAATGCACCACGATGTCCACGCCCATTTCCAGCGGGCGGATGTTGTACGGCGTCGCCAGCGTCGGGTCCACCACGGTCAGAAGCTTGTGCCGCTTGGCCACTTTCACAATCGCCGCCAAATCGACCACGCGCAAAAATGGGTTCGTCGGCAGCTCGGTGAAAATCATGTTCGTGTTCGGACGAATGGCCTGCTCGATGGCATCGGCGGTCGGGTCCACGAAAGTGGATTCAATCCCGAATTTCGTCAGCCAATTGTTCGCGAAATCGCGCGTCTGGCGGTAGCAATCGCTTGTGAACACGACGTGCCCGCCTTTTTTCACATAGGCGAGCACCGTGAGGATCAGCGCGCTCATGCCGCTCGAAAACGTAATTGCCCGCTCCGCGCCCTCGATGGCGGCCAGCTTGCGCTCCACCTCCTGCTGCGTGGGATTGAAATAACGGCCATACTCGTGCTCGCGGATGATGCGGCCCTCGGCCTTCGCCTTCATGAAAGCCATCACTTCATCCGTGGAATCGAAACTGTAGTTCGAGGTTTGGACGATGGGCGTGGAAACCGCGTGGTACGCCTTTTTGATTTTTCCGGTTCCGTGGACGGCGACGGTGGCGGGGCGCCACGCCGGGTGCTGAGATTTTTTTGACATTGGTTTAAACGGAAAAGCCGCCGCGCTTCGGGCGGAGTGCGCCCGTTCCGGACGCGGGAATGTAATAGTGCAAAGGCATCTTGAAATTTTTCACCGCTCGGAGTTGCAACCCTCGCTGCGCCCGAGACGGGCGTACTCCGCCGCTTTGATTTTAGACATCGAATCGCCCCTTCTCGGCCAGCGCCTTGTTCAGCGCGTCCTTCACCGCGTCCAAACGCGCGGGCAATTCAATCGGTTGGTTGGCATAGCGACATGGAAACTCCATTTCGCGTTGATGATATTTCACTTTCATTTCTACAAACTTCAATCCGTGCGCGGTCGAAATCACGACCACCTGTTCGGACTTATCAATCTTGCCAGCTTTCAAAAGCTTGATTAAAACCGCCAGCGCCACGCCAGTGTGCGGGTCGTTGAACATTCCGGTGCGGTCGCCCAATGCCGCGGCATCAGCCAATTCCTCTTCCGTGGCCTGCTCCACAACTCCGTTAAACTGTTTTAACGTGCGAATGGCCTTCTGAATGCTCACCGGATTGCCGATTTGAATCGCGCTCGCCAGCGTTTTTTGCGCCTGGATGGGCTCGAACGTCTCGAAATTTTTCAAATACGAACGATATAATGGATTCGCCCGTTCGGCTTGCGCCACCACGATCCGCGGCAGCTTCGTGATTAACCCGAGGTCCTTCATCATCAGCAAACCCTTGCCCAGCGCGGACACGTTGCCGAGATTTCCGCCCGGGATGATCATCACGTCCGGCACGTTCCAATCGAATTGTTGCACGATTTCCACGCCCACGGTCTTCTGGCCCTCGACGCGCAACGAATTCATCGAGTTCGCCAGGTAAAGGGTTTCGTCCTTCGTGATTTCCTGCACGAGTTTCATGCAGCCGTCGAAGTCCGTGTCGAGATACAGCACCAGCGCGCCGTTGGAAACGGGCTGGATGAGTTGCGCCATGGAAATCTTGCCGCGCGGCAAGAGCACAATGGACGGAATCCCCGCCGCCGCGCAATACGTCGCCAGCGCTGCCGAGGTGTCGCCGGTGGAAGCGCACGCCACGGCCTTGATCGGCGCGCCTTCGGAAATCATCTGCTTCACCTGCGAGACGAGCACCGTCATGCCCAGGTCCTTGAACGAGCCGCTGTGCGTGTTGCCGCAAAGCTTCACCCAAAGATTATCCACCCCGATAATCTTGCCGAATCGTTCCGCCCAGAAAAGGTTGGTGCCGCCTTCGTAGAGCGAGACGATGTTTTTGTCCTTGTCGATCTCCGGCAGGATCCATTCGTGCTTGCCCCAGACACCGGAGCCGTAAGGCCATTCGTTGCCTTTGTAGCGCTTTTCGAAAATAGCTTTCCACTCTTTGCCGCTGTGGGCAGCGAGCGCTTTCATGTCGTGCTGGACTTCCAGCAGCGAGTTGCAGCGCTTGCATTGGTACACGATGGAGTTGAGCGGATAAGTGTCTCCGCACTCCGGATTAATACATTGAAACCAGGCTCGGTATGGCA
>DASXHY010000015.1:0-1542 GCA_036488095.1 Verrucomicrobiia bacterium
TCGGCTGGGTCACCGGCCACAGTTACGTGGTGTACGGACCGCTCGCGAATGGCGCGACGAGTTTCATGTATGAAGGCGCGCCGAATTTCCCGGACCCGGACCGGTTTTGGCGCATCGTAGAGAAATATGGCGTTACGATTCTTTACACCGCCCCGACCGCGATTCGGGCTTTTATGAAGTGGGGCGTGGAATGGCCGAAGAAACACGATTTGAAATCGTTGCGCCTGCTCGGCACCGTGGGCGAGCCCATCAATCCCGAAGCCTGGATTTGGTATCACGAAAATATCGGTGGCAAACGTTGCCCCATCGTCGACACCTGGTGGCAGACGGAAACCGGCGGCATCATGATCACGCCGTTGCCCGGCGCCATCCCGGCGAAACCCGGCTCTGCCACCCTGCCGTTTTTCGGCGTGGTGCCCGAAGTCGTGGATGAACAGGGAAATGCCGTGCCGAGAAATTCCGGCGGCAAACTCGTCATCCGCAAGCCTTGGCCTTCCATGCTCCGCGGCATTTGGGGCGACCCGGCCCGTTACAAGGAAGTCTACTGGACCGAAGTGCCCGGCAGTTATTTCACCGGCGACGGTTGCCGCCAGGACAAAGACGGCTATTTCTGGATTGTGGGCCGCATCGATGACGTCCTGAACGTCGCCGGCCATCGCATCGGCACCGCGGAAGTCGAGAGCGCCATCGTGAGCAACCCAAAAGTCGCCGAAGCCGCCGTTGTCGGGCGGCCTGATGATTTGAAAGGCCAGGCGCTCGTCGCGTTCGTCACCCTCAAGGGTGGCGTCAAGGCGGACCCTTCCTTGCGCGAAGAACTGCGCAGCCACGTCGCGAAGGAAATTGGGCCCGTGGCCAAACCGGACGATATTCGCTTTGCCGAAATGCTTCCCAAAACGCGTTCGGGAAAAATCATGCGCCGATTACTGAAACAAATCGCCGCCGGCGGTGATATAAAAGGCGACACAACAACATTGGAAGACTTCAGCGTGCTTGCCAAGCTGAGTCAAACTGAGGAATAATGGGAATTGCATGAGACGTATAGCTGTTTGGGTCGTAGTGGCGATCGGGTGTTTACTTGGTCGGGAAACTTTTGCGGTAACGCAATTGATTACCAACGGAGGATTTGAGGCGGCATCCAGCGCGCCATGGCAGCCGGCGCTGGCTCTTTCCAGCATTCCGATCGTTGACAATCCAATCAACGCACGCACGGGAAACAATTATCTCAATTTGGGAAATGTCGGCGGCGTCGTCAGCGAACGGGTTTTTCAGACCGTGACGATCCCCACCAACACGCTGCTCGCTCAATACACTTTTTTTTGGGCGGCTACTTCCGCCGATCCCGCAAACACGGTTGCGTTCACGCCGGTTATCCTCAATACCAGCCAGGGGGTCTTAATTGATCCAGGGACGGCATATAATGGGAATAGCGCCTACCAGCCGGCGTCTCTTGATCTCACCAGTCTGTCCGGTCAGACCGTGGAAATCGCTTTTCAAGTGGACGCGCTGTACGCGGGCGTCGGCGTCCAGAGTTCGTTTCGGATT
>DASXHY010000024.1:0-3214 GCA_036488095.1 Verrucomicrobiia bacterium
TCCTGAACGACCCGAAGGCCGCCAAATATATCTGGGGCGTGGCCTATCACTGGTACGTGGGCGATCATTTTGAAAATGTCAAAATGGTCCAGCAGGCCTTCCCCAATTCTCATCTCCTGTTCACCGAAGGCTGCAATGGGCCGTATGATTCAAAGACCATCGACGACTGGAAGTGGGGCGAGAACTACGGCAAATCAATGGTCAACGATTTCAACAACGGCGCGGTCGGTTGGACGGACTGGAATGTATTGCTGGATCAGGAGGGCGGTCCCAATCACGTGCAAAATTTCTGTTTTGCGCCGATTCATGGAGACACCCGGACGGGCGCGCTGCATTACATGAATTCGTATTATTACATCGGCCATTTCTCAAAATTCGTCCGTCCCGGCGCGCGGCGGATTGTGAGCTCTTCGACCACCGATAATTTGATCACTACGGCGTTTTTGAATAAGGACAAAAATATCGTCGTCATCGTGATGAATTCCTCCGAAAAAGCCCAGCCGTTCTATCTGTGGATGGACAATAAAGAGGCAAAATCCGATAGCCCGCCTCATTCCATCATGACCTTCGTGCTCCCGCAAAAGATTTGAAGGAACCATCGTTCGATCAGGCTTTTGTTGCTCTTGTCGGCGTTTTTTGTAATCGTTGAAGCTGTTGAAGCCCAAAAGGCATTTTCAAAATCGAGCGCGTTCCGCGGACGAAAAAGCTCATCCGTCTAAAAATCCCCCGGTGAAAATATCGCGCGGCCGATTGTGGCTTTTCCGGGCCGTTGCGGCGATTTTCATTCCGCTGATTTTCGTTTGCGCATTGGAATTGGGGTTGCGCGTATGCGGCTACGGCTATCCGACGAGTTTTTTTCTGCGGGCAAAAATAAACGGGCAGGAGTTTTACGTTCCAAATGACAGCTTCGGCTACCGATTCTTCCCGCCCGCTCTGGCCCGCACCCCCGCGCCGGTGCGGATGGAAGTAGAAAAACCGGCAAACACCTTTCGTATTTTTTTATTCGGAGAATCAGCCGCACAAGGAGATCCGGATCCGAGCTTCGGCGCGGGCCGATATTTGCAGGCCTTGTTGCGCGAGCGCTATCCCGGGACTGATTTCGAAGTCGTCTGCGTGGCGGTCACCGCGATCAATTCCCACGCCATCCTGCCTATCGCGCGCGAATGCGCCCGGCGCGACGGCGACCTGTGGATCGTCTACATGGGCAACAATGAAATGATCGGCCCGTTCGGCGCCAGCACGGTCTTCGGCTCGCGCGTTCCCGCCGTAAGCCTGGTGCGGGCTAACCTCGCGGCCAAAGCAACGCGCACCGGCCAGTTGCTGGAAAACTTGATGCAGCGGTGGAACCCGCGTTCAGGAACGCCGAAGACCTGGGAGGGGTTGAACATGTTCAAGGACCACCAGGTGCGCAGCGATGATCCGAATCGGTTACGGGCGTATGAAAACTTCAAAAAAAATCTTGCGGATATCCTGCGCGCGGGCGAGAGCGCGGGCGTGCCGGTGATTCTGAGCACGGTGGGCAGCAACCTGAAGGATTGCGCGCCATTTGCGTCCTTGCACTCCGCCGCGCTGACCGAATCCAAAAAAACGGATTGGGACGGATGGTTTCAGGAGGGGGTTACACTGCAAACAGCGGGCGATTACGGGAAGGCGCTGGAACAATTTTCAAAGGCGGCTGCGCTGGATTCCCAATATGCCGAGTTGCAGTTTCGGATGGCGACTTGCGACCTGGCCATGACGAATCTCGCCCGAGCCCGGCAGGAATTTGAAGCCGCCCGGGACGACGACGCGCTCGGCTTTCGCGCCGACACTCGCATCAATCAAACCATTAAAAATGCCGCCGACGCGCAGGCCGGCAAAGGGGTTTATTTTTTGGATGCAATGCACATGCTCGGGGAGAATTCGCCGGATGGTATTACCGGCAACGAATTGTTTTATGAACATGTGCATTTGAATTTCGCTGGAAATTATTTGCTGGGCCGCGCGTTCGCTGAGCAAACGGCGAAGCTCCTTCCCAAATCCGTGCTCGCGCGCGACAAGGGCGAATGGCCGTCCTCGGAAATTTGCGATCGCCGTCTGGCGGTGTCCCCGTGGGACCGCGCCCGCCTCTACCAGGCAAATTTCAGCCGGGTTTCGGAGCCGCCGTTCACGACGCAATTGAACGATGTTCCACGCGCGAGATTTTACATGGCCAAGCTCAAAGAGCTGGGTGGGCAAATGAATGATGTGACGCGCGAGCAATCCCGCGCCCTTTATCAGGACGCTGTCGCGCGCGCGCCAACCGACCTGGTTTTGCACCAGAACTACGCGCAGTTTTTATCCCAAATCAACGATTTAACCAACGCGATACACGAAGAACAGCAGTTCTGCGAATTGCTGCCGCAAACTCCGGCTGGGCCTTTCAAAATTGGTTCGTTGCTGGTCCGCGAGGGAAACATCAGTGAAGCGGAGAAATATTTTTCTCGAGCGCTGGCACTGCGGCGTGATTACGTGCCGGCCTTGAACGAACTCGGTCTGATTTTTGCGAATCAGCAGAAAACGGCGCAGGCCGAGAAGTGTTTCACAGATGCCCTCCGGATAAATCCCGGATACGTTGAAGTCCAACTGGATTGGGGATTCATGGAGCAGGGGGAAGGGAACATGGAGCAGGCCACGGCGCATTATCATGAGGCGGCGAATCTTCAACCTGCCGGGCCGGCTGCGTATTTTTATCAGGCGGTTCTCCTGGCCATGCAGCACCAGGGGAAGGATTCGATCGGCCAATTCCAGGCGGCGGTTTGGATGAATCCGCAATTTTGGCAGGCTCGTTATCTGCTCGGTATGGAATTGGCGCAGGCCAACAAAGTGGATGACGCGCTCGCGCAATTTGCCGAAGTGACCCGCTTGCGCCCGGATTTTGCGAAAGCCCATTTGAATTATGCTGTTGCCATGGCCAAACAGGGAAAATTGGACGAAGCGCTCAAGGAGTTTCAAGTCACCTTGCAGTTGAGTCCCACGAACAAAACCGCCCGACAAAATCTGGAAGCCGTTGAGGCGAACATCCAGGCGCGGAAAGCTCGCAGCCAGGCTCCCACCAATTCCATTCAAAAAATTCCCCGATAGAGAACGGCTGCTAAAAGAAGGCTTTGAGACTCGAAGCTGGAAAGCTGCACTACAATAGCCGCAGCCATAGTAAACCCGTTGCGACTGGTTCCGCCGCGCAGTACACAGTCGC
>DASXHY010000031.1:0-8417 GCA_036488095.1 Verrucomicrobiia bacterium
CAACCGGGTCGCAAATTCAACGAGGCGATAATCGCAGAGTGGTGAACGGACTTCCAACCCGTGCGCCATGCTCATCCGGTCCATGTAGCACAATTGATATTCCGGCAGATACCCGCCCACCGCGAGATCCGTCGCGCGGGAATACAGGTCGGGCTGCTCGTCCCCCATCAAAAACTCGCGCATGAACTGCTCTCCGGAAGGGTCGTCCGATTGCTGCTTCATCTCTGCGCTGATCAAATCCTGACGCAGGTTTCGGTTCAGGAGCGACACCCAATTGAGATAGGTTTCTGAAGGCGAATCCGATGCACCCTGGACAAAGCGTTTGACGCGTTTGCCCAAACGGCTGCCGCGGGTTGATTCCGGCAGGCGGGATATCGCGCGTTCGATAACTTGTTTGCGCACTGCGGAGGGCAGCAGGTTGTAGTACCGAAGCCATCGGATGGCCTTGTCCCGCGGATAACCGAAAAAAAGTTCGTCACCGCCCGTGCCGCCAAGCGAGACCGTCACATGCTTGCGGGTGAATTCAGAAAGCAAATAAACAAGAACCGACGTCGGTTCGCCGTGAGGCTCGTCATAATGCCAAAGCACCTTCGGCAGGAGGTGGATGCTGGAGTGGGCATCCAGGATCAATTCATGATGATTGGAACCCAGCAGGCCGGAAACATATTTTGCGTATTCAAGTTCGTTAAATCCTGCCGCCGCTCCTCTGTAACCCACGCTGAAAGTTTGGACCTTCGTGTTTACCTCACGCATCAGGGCCACGATCAAGGAGGAGTCAAGGCCGCCGCTGAGAAACGCCCCGACTTCCACGTCGCTTTTCAAACATAACGTTGCGCTTTCACGCAGCAGGCGCACCAGTTCATCCGAGGCTTGCTCGAAGGAAAGGTTGCCGGCAGTCGAATCGTCGCGCTCCCAATATCGGCTGACCACCACTTTCCCGTTCTCATGCACCAGCATGCCTCCGGGCGGAAGCTTCTGCACTTCGGCAAAGAATGTCCGCGGCGCCGGCACATATCCGGAAGCTAAAAACTCGCAGACTGCCCGCGGATTGACGCTTCTCGACGGCAGGCATGGCAAAACCGCTTTTATTTCCGAGCCGAACGCCAGCTTGTTGCCCATGACCGCATAGAAAACCGGCTTCTCCCCAATCCGGTCGCGGGCGATCACCAACTTCTTCTTTGTCAAATCCCAAAGCGCGAATGCGAACATCCCCCGCATGTGCCGGACACAATCGAGCCCGTACTCTTCGTACGCATGAAGAATGGTTTCGGTATCCGAGGCCGTGCGGAACACGTGACCCCTGGCTTTCAAGTCCGCCGTCAGCTTTTCGTAATTGTAAATCTCGCCGTTAAATACCAACTGCAACGTGCCGTCTTCGTTGGTCATCGGCTGGCGTCCGTTGACCAGGTCGATGATGCTCAGGCGCCGATGCGCCAAGCCGACTCCAGGCGCGGTAAAAAATCCTTCCGCGTCTGGACCGCGATGCTGCAGGGCGCCGCACATCTTGCGCAGCAGCCGCTCATCATCGAAACCGACGTATCCTGCTATTCCGCACATGAGTAATTAAGTCTAGCGCCGGGCTAAAGCCGCGGTGTTAATAAAATCAGACCCGTCTGCCCTGCTTCATCACGCCTTCTTGATGAACTCGGTGCGGCTCGGGGTTTGCGGCGGCACAAATGCCGGCGCGGGCAATTTCCGCCCGCTCAGGCGGGAAAAATATTCTTTGCCAAACGTGGACAGGCACGTCGCGTTGGTCGTCGTATAGCGCCAGAACATCCGGCGCGGCTCCTGTGCGATGCGAAAGAGCCATTCAAAGCCAGCCTGTTGAATCCATTTCGGCGCGCGCTTGACCAGGCCCGCCATGACATCGAAAGTGCCGCCCACGCCCTGGATCACCGTGGCGCCCAACTCGGATGCGTAACGGTCCGCAAAGTGTTCCTTCATCGGCGAGCCCATGCCGAGAAACAGGATGTCGCAACGCGTAGCGCGAATCTGCCGCACGACTTCGTCCGTCTCTTCCTTCTTGAAATATCCATTGCGATAACCGGCAATGCGGGCGTTCGGATAATCGCTCCGAATTTTTTGCACGCACGTTTCCAGCACCGATTGCTTCGCGCCGAGCAGAAAAACACTGTAACGCCGTTCATCCGCCATCTTCAACAGCTTCGCCATCAGGCCGACGCCATCGATGCGTTCGGGAATCCGCACGCCCAACATGCGGCCCATCGGCAACAGCGGCTGGCCGTCCACCAGCGCGTAATTGGTGCGCCACATGATATGGCCCATGTCGGGGCTCTGTCGCACCTGGGCAATTTTATTGCCGTTGATGAACTGAATAATCTTCGGGCCGCTCTGCGTATCGATGGCGTGGGCCAGTTCGTTCAGGAGCACCTGGCTGGTCAACAAATCCACAGGGCAGCCCATAAGCATGGTGCGGCGCGGCAAGTTTTGCGCGACGCGGCCGCCGGCCAATGCGGCGGTCTGATTTGGCTTGGTAATGAGAGATGAAGCCATAGGTTGAGCGAGTTGCGATTTTTTCAGCGGAGTGGACCGCCGACACGACGAACGGGATTGAATCAGGACGCGCCGATTCCAAACAGGACCACCGGCAACGTGCGGCAAAGGATTTTAATATCGAGCCAGATGGACCAGTTCTCGACGTATTCCTTGTCCATCTCCATCCATTGAACGAATGGAACGCTGTTGCGCCCGTTCACCTGCCAGAGACAAGTGATGCCCGGCTTGATGGAGAGACGCCGGCGATGCAACCATTCGTATTGGTCCACTTCGCTCGGCAGCGGCGGGCGCGGCCCGACCAGCGACATCTCGCCTTTGAGAACGTTGATCAACTGGGGAAGTTCATCGATGCTCGTCTTGCGGATGAACCGCCCGATGGGCGTCACGCGCGGATCATTGCGCACTTTGAAAACCGGGCCGTCCATTTCGTTCAACGCCGCCAAATCTTTCTTGCGCTTTTCCGCGTCGGCAACCATGGAGCGGAATTTCAGCAACTTGAACTTGCGCCGGTTCATCCCGATGCGTTCCTGCACGAAAAATACCGGGCCGGGATTGGTGAACTTGATGATCAACCCAATCACCAGCATCAGTGGCGACAGCAGCAGCAACGCCGTCAGCGAAACTACGACGTCCATGATTCGTTTCAGCAACAATTGCAGGAGCAATTTTTCGCGGAAGAACGTGATGACGCTGAAGTCCCCGAAGGATTCAATCTGCAGCCGCGTCAACACTTTGAGATCGGCTTCGCGCGGGATGAGGCGGACGACCACGCCCAGTTCACGGCACAATTCAAACACGCGATAGATCTGGCCAAAATATTCCTGAATCGGCAGGCAAATGATGATTTCATCGACCGATTTGTTTTCCAAAAATGCCTTGATGTGGTCGATGCTGGCGACCACGGGCCAATTGGCGAGCGGCGTGCCCACGGCTTTTTTGTCCTCGGCGACGAATCCCACAACGCGGCAGCCGAGTTCGGGATGGGACTCAATGTTTCGCGCCAGGTCCACCGCATGGGAATCGGTCCCCACAAAGATAACGTGCCGGCAATTAAAACCGGATTTGCGCACCGTGCTCAGTATCCATCGCAAAACGATGCGGCTGATAATTCCCACCAGCGTCGTGGTGGCCCAGAACAAAAAGACAACTTCGCCCGGCAGCTTGGAAATGCTTAAGCCCTGTCCAATGATGAACAGCAGAAACGCCGAACACGCGGTGGCTTTGACGAGCGCCCAAACCGATGACATCAGGGTCGTGAATCGGTTCGCGTCATAATGAATGATGGAACTGAAAATGATGACCCATCCCATGACCAGCATGAGGAGCCCCGCGATTTCCCGCCAGCCATACGTCTCGTTGATCAGCTCCCGAATGTAGGCAAAGCTGCCGTGCTCGGGAACCAACGCAATCCAAACCGCCAGCACGCCCACCAATAGCGCCTGGTCGAATATCCGGAATCCGTGAATCAATAACTTATGCCGAAGACGCATCATAGGCCGAAATCATCCTTGCGAAACTGGCGCTTCATTGGAAACGGCCGCAACCGGGCGTGCAGCCGGAATGGTCCCGGCGCGATGAAGCGGAACCGTCGCCACCGGCGCGACCGTGCTGGCCGCCGCCGGATAATTAACCAGCGCATCAATAATGCGCTCCGAAGTAATCCCATCCCACAACGGCGGCACGCGCCCGATGGTATCTTCCCCGTTCAGGACGAAATCCAAGCGCTCGAATAATTCGCCGGTCTTGATGAGCCGGTTGCTGCCGATTGTGACCGTGACCGGCCGTTCGGTATTCGGCCGCAGAGTCAGGCAGGGCGTTTTGAAAAATGTGCTCTCTTCCTGGAGGCCGCCGGAATCCGTGACCACGCAGCGCGCCGATTGCGTCAACGCCAGCGAGTCATGATAGCCCACCGGTTCGAGAATCGTGATATTGCTGTCCTTCGTTTCAATCCCGAATTCCGCCAGGCGCGCGTGCGTGCGCGGGTGCATCGGGAAAATCACCGGCATCTTGCGCGAAATATCCGCAAACGCGCGCATGATGGAAACCAGCGATTCTTTGCCGTCCACATTCGAAGGCCGGTGAAGCGTCACGTAAATGAAGCGGCGTTTCTCCAAATTGAGGCGTGAAAGAATGGGACTGCGGCCAACCTTATCGAGGTTCGCCAGCAGCGAATCAATCATGATATTGCCCACGAGCCGGATACGCGAAGCCGGAACGCCTTCGCGCATTAAATTTTCGTTCGCGTCCTCCGAGGGCGTCAGCAGCAAGTCCGTGATGGAATCCGTGACCAGCCGGTTGATTTCCTCCGGCATGGCGCGATCAAAACTACGCAAGCCGGCTTCGACGTGGGCCACGCGAATGTGCATTTTAGAAGCCACGAGCGCGCAGGCCATGGTGGAATTGACATCGCCCACCACCAGCACCCAATCCGGTTTTTCGCGCTCACAAACCGGCTCGAACTTTGTCATGATGTTCGCCGTTTGCACCGCGTGCGAACCGGAACCAACTTCCAAATTCACATCCGGCGCGGGAATGCCCAACTCGGCGAAAAAGACCGAGGACATTTTTTCGTCGTAATGCTGGCCGGTGTGGACCAGAAAAGGAATGATCGGCGCAACGCCATTCAACCGGCGCGAATTGTGGCGCGCGATCGAATGCAGCAGCGGCGCGACCTTCATGAAATTCGGCCGGGCGCCCGCCACCACAATTATTTTCAACGGTTTTGTCATCGGACGTTTAGCAGCGAGTAAATAAGTAGCAGCCGACGTAAATCGGCTCTGACTTTTAAAGGAGGTTTCAGGAAAATTTGAGCCGACTTACGTCGGCTGCTACGGAAAAGGGATTTTTCAACGAGCTGTCAGGATGTAACGCGGATTCCCGTTTGTTCCAGCGCCGACGCGGTTACGGGCACCGCGCGGCGGACGGGACTTGTCGCATTTTCCAAAGACAGAATTTCTTCGATGTGCGACATGATCGATTCCAGGGCGCTCGCCGCGTGGGTGGGAAGCTTCAACGGCCGCGGACGGCGAACCAATTTGATCTTTTCCGCAAAATCTTTGGCCGATTGGACAATGGTCAATTGACCCGAGCGCTCCAGAGCGCGATCCACCGCGCCAACTTTTCCGCCCAAAATGCTGTAGGCCGGCACGCCCAACGCAGCCGCTTCCCGGTTCATAGTGCCGCCACCGCTCACGACCAAATCTGAATGAAAGATCACGTTCAAACCGTCCATCGCCGCGCGCGGCACCACCACGCGCTCGCCCGCGAACCAATTCGGTTTGCGCTGCCGGATCCAATCCGCCTGTTTGCCGTTGCGCGGCAGGAGCACGATGCGCACCCGCGAGTCGCGCAGCAGAAATTCCATCAGTTCGAAAAACAACGTCTCGCCGCGGTCATTATGATAATGAGCTTCCGTGGCCGGAGGGCGGACCGTAATGACCAGGTGCTCGTCCTTCAATCCAAGGTCTTTCACGACGCCGGCGTCTGGCCGGAAATCCCGCACGTAAACGTGCTCCTTGATTCCAGGATACCGGCGCGCGCGCTCCCGATCACAACACAGTCCTTCGTCCCCTATGCACTCCGGCACAATTTCCCAACGTGGGCGCATGGACGGCGGATAAGCCGCGTGTTCGTAATCTTCAATCAGCACGGTCGGGATATTCAAAAGCTTGCACGCGATGATTTGCGCGCGCGAACCATGCGAGACCGCCAGCACGGGTTTTTCCCGAAACGCCAGCGGCAACAATTGCATCGCCCGATAAAAAAGTCCCAGCGCCTTGCGAACGCGGTTTTTGCCCGAATGCCGGCCCACCTGTTGGAATACCACGCCGCGCTGCCGCGCCAGGTCGCAAACCTGGAACGCATCCCGCGCGGTGCAGAACACATCGTAACCCCGGGCGCGAAACTCGCGCATGATCGGCTCAAAAAATGGCACGTGCGGGGTGTTGTCCAAATCGATCCAGACTTTGGCCGGAACCTGCTCGCCGTTCGTCGCAGCGACATTGCGGGACGAGCGAACGGCGCCGGGAACTTTGGCGCGCACGTAACTCGCCACTTCACGCGGCGTCGCATGCCAGAAGCTGTCGCGGTATTTCAATTTTATGTATTCGAGCAACTCGTGATACAAGGAGGCGGGAAATTGGCGCGAGGAAGTTTGGTCCTCAAAATTGATGTAGTCGGGATGCGTGTTGAGCAGGACCATTCCGCCGTGGCGCACGATCCAATTCAGTTTTTGAAACCAGACATCCGGCGTTTTCTCGCGGAACAGCAGGAACAGCGTGGAATCCTGGGGCAGGGTGTACGGCAACTCCACATAACCGCCATTCGGATTTTGAGAATGCTCGGGAGCCGGCACCCAGAACGGAAAAATCGTGTTGCGATGGTCCGGTTGCGGCTCGAAAGGATCGGTATCGAATGTCGAGGCGTCGTACTCGACGTTCAGGTCGTGCAGCCAGTTTAAATTGTGCAGCATGAACCCGGAACGAAATCCCACCGCGTCCCAGTCACGCAGATACTCATTGATGGCAGCCGCATTCCGGACGAATTGCTCGCGCGTCCGATACAGTTTCCCATCGTGATGCAGATCGTGGACGCCCACTTCAAAGCCGTTGCGCGTCAACTCGCCCCGCAGTTGCGAGGGGACGTCGTAACCGCCTCGGGGAATGAAATTGAACGAGGATCGAAAGCCCATCTCTTTTTCGAGCTTCATCAATTGGCGGCACTTGTCCAATCCGCCCTGGCTCTCCACGTCGTGCGTGAGAACGAGCGCGAATTTTTTTCCGTCCGGCCAGCCGGGCCAGTTTTGCGGCGGCTGCTCCGAACCGGGCGCAATCGGCCAGATGTTGCCGACGCGCTCCCGTTTGCGCAGCGCAAACCAACGGCGAATGGACATGCGAATCCGGTGAGGTATCGCCGGCTTAATCCGGTAATAGAGGTGGGTTCGAAACATTTTCGGAGTGGTGGACCGAGGCCGCCGCGTCTGGAAGAACGGCGTCTCGGAATTCCGTTTTAGTGTTTCCGGTCGATCAAAGCTCCTGCTGTATCCGCTGCGGGACGTAATTCTTCCGCTTGTTCAGGACGACGCCGACATTCGCGCGGGTCTCGGACAGCATGGTGAGAGCGCGCTGGACGACCTGGCGATCGGTTTTTTCCGACTCCACCACGAGCATCACCATGTCCATGAACCGCGCCAACCGCGGGGTGATGCTGATCTGGCTCATCGGCGGCATGTCGAAAATGATATAATCGTAATCGCTCGCCTTGAGTTTCGGGACCAGGCTCGTGAAGCGCTTGGGCAGGATGCGCGGAAGACTGTCTTCGCCGGACGCCGACGACTCGGTCACAACGTAAAGATTGTCCTGGACCATCGCTTGTTGCCGTTTGTCTTTCGTAAGCGCCTCGTCAAGACCGCAGGACAAATGTCCCTTGTAGAAGTGATGGGCCGCCCCGCGTTCCACGTTCATGTCCACCAGCAACACATTCCCCTCGCCGGTTTCGGAGAGCGCGGCCGCTAGGCCGGCAGCGGTCGAGGTGACCCCGGCGCGGTCGCCGCAACTCGTCAGCGCCACCAGCTTCGGATTGTGCGTCAGGTTTTTGACTTCAAAATAAGTAATCAACCGATCGCGCAACGTGTCATAGAAAGGACGCAACGCGTGCCGCGGATCCCAGGGCGGAGTCATCGCCGTGGACGGCTCCGGCGCAGGACCGTCCTTCGCCATGTCCTTGGTTTCCACGCGGAATTCCACACTGCCGAGGCGGATCGTCTGGT
Organism: Verrucomicrobiia bacterium; assembly: GCA_036488095.1. Classification (GTDB taxonomy): domain Bacteria; phylum Verrucomicrobiota; class Verrucomicrobiia; order Limisphaerales; family DASXHY01; genus DASXHY01. The sequence goes on from DASXHY010000031.1 coordinate 8,285, forward strand.
CGGCATTGAGCGACGTTTCCACGATGCGCTGGCCATCAACAAAAGTGCCGTTGGTGGAACCGAGGTCTTTCAGGACGTAATCTCCATTGCGCGAAAAAATCTCGCAGTGATGCAGTGAAATCGACCCCTCATC
>DASXHY010000046.1:0-10473 GCA_036488095.1 Verrucomicrobiia bacterium
AATCCAAGGCCGTTCTCAGCGAGCGCACGCGACTGGCCAAGGAATTGCACGATACCATCGAACAAACCATGACCGGCGTCACGCTCCAACTCAATGCCGTCGCCAAGCTGATCCAGCAAAATCCCGACACTGCCAGCCGTCACCTCGGCCTCGCGCGCAACATGGTGCGCTCAAGCCGCGTGGACTTGCGGAGGTCCATTTGGGATTTGCGCAGCCGTGAACTGGAACAATTCGACTTGTCCACCGCGTTGTTGCTGAGCGGAAATCAAATCGCTGACGGCGCGAATATCCGCATCGAAATTGAGAGCAGCGGCCAGGCCCGATCTTTGCCCGAGATAACTGAGGAAAATATTCTCCGCATTGGCCAGGAAGCGATCACCAATGCCGTGAAACATTCCGGCGCCACCCAACTGTTGCTCGGTTTGGAGTTCCATCCGGAGAAAGTCGTGCTGACGATTAAAGACAATGGCAACGGTTTTAATCCGGACGATTGTCTCGGGCCGAACGAAGGTCATTTCGGCCTGCTCGGCATGTCCGAACGGGCGAAGCGGTTGGGCGGAAATATTTCCGTCACCAGCACGCTCGGGGTTGGGACCATCATCTCCGTCGATATTCCGCTGGAGGAAACACAAATCCAGCGCACTGTCAGTGCCGGGCAAGCCGGCGAAGAACCCATAGACCATGAAGAAAACATCCCCGATACGGATCCTCGTTGCTGACGACCATTTTATTGTTCGCATGGGTGTGACCGCGATGGTCAACACCGAACCGGACATGGAAATTATCGCCGAAGCTTCCGATGGCGCCGAGGCAATAAAGTTGTTCGAGCAATTTAATCCAGACGTCACGCTGCTCGATGTGCGGATGCCGGCGATTAACGGCATTGAAGTCGCCGGCGCCATTTGCCGGCAAAACGACGCTGCGCGCATTTTGATGCTGTCCGCGTTGAACGGCGATGAGGACATTCACAACGCGCTGGAAGCCGGTGCGGCCGGCTATGTCCTGAAAGACGCGACGGAGGAAAAACTCATTCCGGCGATTCGCGCCGTCGCCGCGGGGCAACGCTGGATTCCGCAGGACGTGGCCAATCGCCTGTGGTCGCGGCGCTTGTTCCAGGAGCTTACCGAGCGCGAATTGCAGGTGCTGAATAAAGTGATCAAGGGAATGGCCAACAAACAAATCGCCCACGCGATGAATATCAGCGAAAATACGGTAAAAGGATTTCTGAAGAACATTCTCGCCAAACTTCACGTGGCCGATCGCACCGGGGCGGTGGCTGTTGCCATTCAGCGGGGGATCATTCATTTTTAATTTCTGTGTGTGCCAATGGCTGGCCACAATATTATCCATGACCAGCATTCTGGGAATTTCCGCCTTCTATCACGACAGCGCCGCGGCGCTCATAGTCGATGGCCGGATTGTCGCCGCTGCCCAGGAGGAACGTTTTACGCGGCGCAAGCACGACCCTGATTTTCCCGCGCAAGCCACCGCCTATTGTTTGCGCGAAGCGGGGCTTCAACCCGGCGATCTGGATTACGTCGTCTTTTACGAAAAGCCGCTCCTGAAATTTGACCGGTTATTGGAGACGTATTTCGCCTTTGCGCCTGCGGGTTTTGCCAGTTTTCGAGAGGCCATGCCCGTGTGGTTGCGCGACAAATTGTACCTGCGCCGGAAGTTGCGCGCCGAATTGAAAGGCGCAAAAAAAGCGCGATTTATTTTCACCGAACACCACGAAAGCCACGCGGCGAGCGCGTTCTTTCCCAGCCCGTTTGCGGATGCAGCCATCCTGACCGTGGACGGCGTCGGTGAATGGACCACCGCCACGCTGGGTATCGGCGAAGGAAACCGGCTTCGGCTGTTGCGCGAGCTGAAATTTCCGCATTCGCTCGGCCTGCTGTATTCCGCGTTCACGTATTATTGCGGCTTCAAGGTGAACAGCGGCGAATACAAATTGATGGGCCTCGCGCCCTACGGACAGCCGCGATTTGCCGAGGCCATTCGCGAAAATCTCTTGGACCTGCGCTCGGACGGCAGTTTCCGGATGAACATGGATTTTTTCAATTATTGCCAGGGCCTGACGATGACCAACGAACTGTTTCATCGGCTCTTCGGCGGGCCGCCGCGCTCTCCCGAGTCGCAGTTGGAACAACGCCATATGGACCTGGCCGCGAGCATCCAGGTTGTCACCGAGGAAATAATCTGTTCGATGGCGCAGGAACTTCATCGGCTCACCGGCAAAAAAAACCTCGTGCTCGCCGGCGGTGTCGCGCTCAATTGCGTGGCCAACGGACGGCTACTGCGCGAAGGGCCTTTTACAAATCTCTGGCTTCAACCCGCTGCCGGCGATGCCGGAGGGGCGCTCGGCGCCGCGCTCTTCGTGTGGCATCAATTGCTGGAAAAGCCTCGACAACCCGCTCCTGGCGATTCTCAAACTGGAAGTTTTCTCGGCCCGCGATTTTCCGACGAGGAAATTGAAAAGACCCTCCAAACGCGCTCGCTGCCGGGCCGGCGGTTTGAGGACGAAGATGCGTTGCTGAAGCAAATCGTGGAGGCGTTGATTGATAGCAAAGTGGTCGGCTGGTTCCACGGCAGAATGGAATTCGGCCCGCGCGCGCTCGGCGCCCGCAGCATTCTGGGCGATCCCAGAAATCCCGCGATGCAGGCCGTCATGAATTTGAAAATCAAATACCGGGAAAGCTTCCGGCCTTTTGCCCCTTGCGTTTTACGCGAGCGCGCCGCAGATTATTTTGCCCTGCCACGGCAAAGTGAAAGTCCCTATATGCTGATTGTCGCGCCACTCCTGGAACAGCATCGCACCCCGCTTTCCGACGCGCAGCGAAACACGATGACCACCGATCCCGACCTGCGCCACCGGGTAAATATCTCGCGCTCAACCGTGCCGGCCATCACTCACGTCGATTACAGCGCGCGCATTCAGACCGTGGACGAGGAACGGCATGGGCGATTTTATCGCCTGCTAAAAATGTTCGAGCAACAGACCGGCTGCCCGATGCTCGTCAACACCAGTTTCAATGTGCGCGGCGAACCTATCGTCTGCACGCCGGATGACGCCGTGCGTTGTTTTCTGGCCACCGATATGGATCTCCTCGTGTTGGAAAATTTCGTCGCAGACAAAAAACAAGCAACGCGCCTGCCTTCGGCGGCCGAAAAAGCCGAACACCTTGCCGCCTTTCAACCCGATTGATGCCATGGGACTAATAACTTTTCAGACCAAACCCACCCCGCGCGTGCTGCGTCAATTCGCCGCGGCGTGGCTGGTGTTTTTTCTTCTGCTGGCGGCGAATCAAATTTGGCGGCGCGGGCATGGTCCGGCCGGCTTCGCGCTGGCAACTGTGGCGTTGATGGGAATCGTTGGTCTCATTAAACCCGGTGCGATGCGGTTGCTCTTCATTACCGCATCCGCTGCGGCATTCCCCATCGGCTGGGTGGTGAGCCATGTCGCGCTCATCATTATGTTTTATGGCGTGGTGACTCCCATGGCGTTTTTCTGGCGCATTCGCCGGCGCGATGTCCTGCAGTTGCGCGCCAAACCGGAGCAATCCAGTTTCTGGGTTTCGCGCGAGGAGCAACCGGCGCCGGAGCGATATCTCAAACAATTTTAAGCAAACCCTTCCACCATGAAAAAAGTTGAACCCAGCGCGTTCGAAAAAGCGGCGGCTAAACAGACCCGCGGCGGTTTTTTGAGCGACCTTTGGTATTTCCTCAAGACCAATAAAAAATGGTGGCTGATTCCGATATTGGTTGTGTTTCTGCTCGTCGGCTTGCTCGTGCTGCTGTCGAGCACCGGGCTCGCGCCATTTATTTACACCTTGTTTTAAACGCGCGATCCCTTGAACAAAATCCAAAATCTATTTCCGGCCTTACTGCTATGGTTTGCAACTGCGCAACTGGCGCACGCCCAGACCGTCAATGTCTGGCTGACCACCGACGATCAAACGCAGAAATTGCAATCGAAGGCGTCGGTGTCGTTTTCCGCCGGGACCGGCGGAAGCAATCCGATTATCGTGGATGAAAGCCAGACTTATCAGCGCATCGAGGGGTTTGGCGCGTCGTTCACCGACACCACTGGATACGCCTTACATCAGTTGGCGATCACGGCGCAACGAAACGCCGCGATGACCAATTTGTTCACGCGCAACGGCGGCGGCATCGGACTGAGTTTTGTCCGCAATCCAATGGCGGCGTGCGATCTTTCGCTTTCCGTCTATTCCTACGACGATTTGCCGTCCGGGCAAACGGACACCAATTTGAATTCGTTCTCCGTCGCCCACGATCAAGCGGACATCATCCCGCTGGTCCAACAGGCGCTGCAGCTCAATCCGCAATTGAAAATCATGGCTAATCCCTGGAGCCCGCCTGGCTGGATGAAAGATTCCGGCTCGATGATCGGCGGTTCACTGCTGCCGGGCATGTATGCGCCGTTTGCGTTATATTTTGTCAAATATATCCAGGCCTACCAGGCCGCGGGCATCACAGTGAATTACATTTCGCTGCAAAATGAACCGTTGTATGGGCCGGCGAATTATCCGGGCATGTTGATGAATGCAGCCACGCAGACGGTCGTGTTGCGCGACTATGTTCTCCCGGCGCTCGCCACGAATGATCTCACCAACACCGCCGTGCTCGTCTATGATCACAATTGGGACCGGCCGGATTATCCGACCACCGAGTTTTCGGATCCCACCATGAATAATTCGCCGCAAGTGGCGGGAATCGCCTGGCACGGATACGGCGGGACGCCTGGCGTGATGCTGACGTTGGAAAATAATTATCCCGCCAAGGCGCAATATCTGACCGAGCATTCGGGTGACGCTTCGACCGACATGGTCAAAGCTGACTTCCGGGAGATTATTCATGTGATGCGAAGCTGGGGAAAAGCGTACGTGAAATGGAACATGGCCTCGGACGAAAATTACGGGCCGCACACGGGCGGTTGCGGCAGTTGCACGCCGCTGGTGTACGTCAATTCCACGACTCACAATGTCAGTTACGGCATCGAGTTTTACACGCTGGGACATTTCAGCAAATTCGTGCTGCCGGGTGCGTACCGAATTTATTCCAGTGAGGGCGCGGGCGTGGATACGGCGGCATTTTTGAATCCGGACAATTCAAAAGTGCTGGTGGCGTTCAACGACACCGCGAACAGTGCAACCTTTCAAGTGCAATGGGGAAACCGTTCCTTTCCTTACACGCTCGCGGCGTATTCGGGCGCGACTTTCACCTGGAGTGGAACGCCCAGCGGCGGCTACACCGTGAATCCGACGAACCTCATTGTGGCGTCCAGTTTCAATTCCGTTTCAGCGTTGCAGACCGAACCAACCACGGACACGCTCGGCGGTTATGATTTGGGTTATGCCTCCGCCGGCAGTTACGCGGCGTATTCAAACGTGGACCTCGGCAACGGATTTACCAACGTCATTGGACGCCTCGCCAGCGCGGGCACTGGCGGCACGCTTGAATTTCACATCGATAGCGCTACCGGCCCGATGCTCGGTTCAGTGACAGTCCCGATTACCGGCGGATGGCAGACGTGGCAATCGGTCACGGGCCTTGTTACGGGCGGCGCCGGCGTACACACGTTGTTCGCGCGTTTCAACGGCTCCAGCAGCATTGGAAACGTGAACTGGTTTCAATTCGCTGGCGCAGTGCTTCCCCTGCCCGCTCCGTGGTCGAGCGCGGACATCGGGAGCATCGGGCTGGCCGGCAGTGCCGCGCTCGCGGGCGGCACTTTCACGCTGAACGGTTCGGGAGATGATATTTGGAACACGGCGGACGCATTTCATTTTGTGTCTCAGCCCGCCGGTGGAAATTGCGAAATACGCGCACGCGTCACCGCTTTGCAGCCCACGGATCCCTGGGCCAAGGCGGGCATTATGATCCGCGACAGCGCCGCGGCGGGAGCGATGAATGCGTCAGTGGTTCTTGCGGCGAGCAACAGCGTGTCGTTCCAGGTTCGCTCTGGCACTGGCGCGGCTACGACATCCACGGTCGTGGGTGTCGGCACGCTCAAGACTCCGTTGTGGCTCAGACTCGTGCGTGCTTCGGAGAATTCATTCGCGGGATACTACTCGGCGGATGGCGTTATTTGGACACAGGTCGGCGCCAGCGTCCCGCTTGCGCTGAATAATAATGCGCTGGCCGGTCTGGCGCTGACCGCGCACAACAACGCCTCCAACTGCGTCGCCACATTCGACAATGTTTCCGTGAATCAATTCCCGGTCCTCGCGCCCATTGCCGATCAGGCAATTTTGGCCGGGAGAACATTGCTGATCACCAACCAGGCGAGCGACGCGGATATTCCCGCGCAAATGCTCACTTACAGCCTGCTCAATGCGCCTGCGGGCGCGGGTATCAACGCGAGCAGCGGCCTTTTCACGTGGCGTCCGGCCATTTCGCAATCGCCATCCAGTCAAACGCTCAGCGTGATCGTCGCCGATAACGGCATTCCGAGCATGGTGGCCACGCAGAAATTTGCGGTGACAGTAAATCGGCCCGCGATTCCGTTATTGTCCAGTCCGTCCGCCACCAACGGACAATTCGGCGTGTGGATTTCCGGGGATGTTGGGCCGGATTACCTGGTGCAGACTTCCTCTAATCTTTTATCCTGGTCCGTGATTTCAACTTCGACGCCATCCGCCATGCCGTTTTGGTTGACGATTACGAACAACGTTCTATCGCCCGCGCAGTTTTATCGCGTCGTCCTCGGACCGTAGACAGGCATCCTGCCTGTCTCCATTTTTCGTTTTCGGGCTGAACTAATTAGAGACAGGCGGGACGCCTGTCCTACAACGTCCGGCGAAAGAGCAGTGTGGCCGCGGTCATCGCCAGCAGCGTGAATCCAAAAAGGAAAATCAGGTCCGGCGCGATGGCCAGCAGCCCGGTGTTTTTCAATACCAGGTTTTTGAATCCGTGGACCGCATAAGTGAATGGGTCCACCACCGTGATCGCTTTCATCCAGGCCGGGAATGCCTCGGTCGGATACACCGCGCCGCTTGGAAAAAATAAGACCGTGTTCAACATTCCGAAAATAGCGCGCGGCACCAACGGGTCGCTCACGCGCACCATGATCAGGAACATCATACTGATGAGCGCCAGCGAGGTCGCGATGACCAGCAAAAACATTCGCGCCATGCGCAACAGATTGAACGGGTCGGGAATGCCCGCGATGACCGAGCCCGCGGTTATTAAAACGATGCCGGAAATAATCGCCTTGGCCGCGCCCGAAAATGTGAAGCCCAGGATCAGTTCCAATTTGTTGATTGGCGTCACGAGATAGCCCTCGTGCAAGCCGCGCGCTTTGTCGTCGATAAAAATAATGCCGCCGCCAATCATCGCGGAAACGAAAATGGCCAGCACGATGGTTCCCGGCAGCAGGTATTGGATATACGGCACGTAAGGATAGACTTCCACCACGTCGAGGGTGGCGTTGGCAGTCGTGCGCGGCGCCACGGTCGGGGCGCGGTAAGCCGGCAGCATTCCATCGAGCACGCCGGAAAGCGCCGAGGAGGAAAACTGGTCGGTGTTATCCTCGATCAAAGCGATGCGCGGATTCGCGCCGCTGAGGACCTTGCGCGAAAATTGCGGTGGGATGTTTAAGAGACCGTTGATTTTTCCATTGCGCAGGTCGTGCAGAGCGGAGGCCATGTCCGTGTAGGCAATGGTGTTGAATGTCTTCGCGTTCGCGGCCACGGCCTGAAACATTTCCTTGAGTTGAATCGCCGGCACTCCGTGGTCCTGGTCCACAACGCCAATCTGGAGGTTCTTCACTTTCCCGCCAAACGCGTAGCCGAGCACCACAAGCTGCACCAGCGGCATGATGATGGACACGATGATCAGCACCGGGCTGCGCCGGAAGCGGCGCAAATCGCGTTCTATGATGGCCCAGACTCGGTGCATGGTTCAGCTTCGTTTCATCATGTAAGGACTTTCGGCCACGTTCGGGGCCTGCAGCGCATCGCGCAATTGATGTCCGGTGTAATGAACAAACACATCGTCCAGCGTGGTGCTTTGCACGGAAAGCGATGACACCGTCACGCCTGCGTTCTGCGCCGCTTCCATCAATGCCAAGGTCGTGCGGGGGCCGTTGTTCGAAGAAATGCGAAACACGTTTTCCTGGCTTTTGACATCGGCCACGTCTGGCAACGCTTTGAGGGTTTCCATCCAATTCGGCGGAACACTGGAGAAACTCGCTTCCAGAATATTTTTGCCGGGAATGGAAGCTTTCAACTTCAGCGGCGAATCCAGCGCGGCGAGTTTTCCGTGATCAACAATGGCGATGCGATCGCACAGCTTGTCGGCCTCGTCCATGTAGTGGGTCGTGACCAGAATCGTCAAGTCCCGCTCGCGCTTGAGCCGCGCCAGCATATCCCAGACGGCCACGCGCGAAACGGGGTCGAGGCCCGTTGTCGGTTCATCGAGGAAGAAAATCTTCGGCTCGTGCACCAGCCCGCGCGCGATTTCGAGCCGCCGCCTCATTCCGCCCGAAAACATTTTCACGGGTTTGTCGGCCCATTTTTCCAAGTCAACTTGCTGTAGCAATTGGCGGATGGTTCGCCGCCGTTTCTCGCCCGGAATACCGTAGAGCTTCGCGAAGATGCTCATGTTCTCCTCCGCGCTCAAATCCATATCGGAAGTCATGGCCTGCGGGATCACGCCGATGGATTGCCTCACACCGTTGGGGTCGCGAACGATGTCGAAGCCATTCACGCGCGCGGAACCCCCGCTCGGCGGCACGAGCGTGGTCAACATGCGAATGAGGGTGGATTTGCCCGCGCCGTTCGGTCCGAGCAAACCAAACACTTCGCCGTGCTCGACGGAAAAACTCACGCCATTCACGGCGACAAAATCGCCAAAGCGCTTGGTTAAATTGTCAACTTCGATGTCGAACATGTTACTTCTTGGGCGCGGGCGCCTTTCCGGTCAACGGCAGCGCGACATAAGCCGTCATGCCGACGGCCAGGCTTCGGTCGCGATTATCGCAGCGCAAACGGATCTCAAATGTTTTGATATCGCGCTTGGTGCGGCTCACGTCACGCTGCGTGGCGTAGTCCGCATCGACGCCCCGGAAAAAAACAGTTCCTTCGCGGGTCACACCGGAAGGCAATTTCACCTGCAACTTGTCGCCGAGATGAATGCTGTCGATGTAAGTCTCCTCGACATCGGCGCGGACCCAGAGGTTGTCCGGATCGATCAGAGTGACGACCGCCTGGCCGGGATTCACGACTTCGCCCTGCAACGCCGCGCGCGTGTCCACGATCGCGTCCAGCGGCGAACGAATCTCGGTGTAATCCAATTGCACCTGCGCTTTTTCTTTTTGCGCACCGGCGGCGGCGAGTTGGTGACGACTCGCTTCAAAAGCGGCGTGGCGGGCAGCGATCTGCTCCGAATTAGATTCCGCCAGCGCGACCGCGGCTTGAGCGGCCCGGGTCTGTTTCTCGGAGGCATCCAATCGCGCTTTGGCGGCGTCATAGGCCGTTCGCGACTGATCGTAACTTTGCTGCGACTCCACTCCCGTTTGATGCAGCGTCTGCTGCCGTTCAAAATTCAACCGGGCATTTTCCAAATCCGCCGCCGCTCCGGTGGTCTGCGCCTGCGCGGCAGCTAGATTGGCCTGGGCCTGGCTGACCTGGTTGCTCGTCTGCGATTCCTGAAATCTCAGGTCCGCCTCGGCCTGCGCCATCTGCGCCGCCGAACTTTGCTCACTGCTCGTATAGAAAGCCATGTCCGCCTGCTCGGTTTGCGGCTGGATGATCGCCAGCAACTCGCCATTCGTCACGACATCGCCTTCGCGCACCAACACCCGCTGCAAACGCCCTTGAATTTGCGGGCTCACGATCACTTCATCCGTGGTGACAATCCCGGTCAAAACAATTTCGCGTGCGGGACGAACCAGCACGAAATAAATCACCGCGCCAACCAGGAGGGCGGCGGCCAAAATGAACAATCGAATTTTTCGTTTCTTCACGGGAGCGGGGCGTTTGGATTTGTGAACAGGGCGTGCCGGATGAAATCGAGCACCTCGCGTTTACGCAAATTGAGGTCCTCCGCGCTGTGCGCAGTGGAATGGCCGAGCAATTGCAACACCGGCGCGGCGGAGAAATAAAAGACAATGAGCGCTATGATAGATACGGCCGTGTGAAAGAGGTCCGTGCGGCGAAACTCACGCGCGCGCACGCCGCGCTCGAGCAATTTCGTCACGGCATCACTGCGCGGCTTGAAATATTTGCGGATCAGCCTTTCCGCGCGTTTGCCGCCGGCCATCATGAATTGCTGAAATAGCGGCGCGGACTGGCGGTGTGCCGCGATAAAATCGAAATGGAGGCTCACGTATTGCAACAAAACATCTCGCGCCGGACCTTTTGAACCCAACACCTGCATCGCCTGCACGTTGAACCTGCGAAAATGGTCTTCCACCACGGCTTCATACAGCCGCTCCTTGCTTTTGAAATAATA
>DASXHY010000052.1:0-6836 GCA_036488095.1 Verrucomicrobiia bacterium
GCTGGTCGGCTCCGAATCCACGCTCGTGACCATCCTCGAAGCGAAATTGGGCCTCTTGAAAAATCCGCGCGCGCGCACCCTCGTGGTGTTGGGCTATCCGGACGTTTATTCGGGCGCCGAGCACATCATGGAAATCCTCCAGTTCAAGCCCATCGGGCTGGAAGGCATCGATCACAAACTGATCAGTTACATGGAAGTGACCGGCGTCCACAAAAAGAACATCAAACTTCTTCCTGAAGGCAAAGGATGGCTGCTGGTGGAATTCGGCGGCGACACCAAGCGCGAATCGGACGCGCGCGGCCGCGAACTGATGGCAACTTTGAAACGGCAGGGAAACCCGCCCACGATGAAGCTGTTCGACGATCAGGAGGAAGAGGAACAAGTCTGGAAAGTCCGCGAATCGGGCCTTGGGGCCACGGCATTCATACCGAACAAGCCGGATAACTGGCCCGGTTGGGAAGATTCTGCCGTGCCGCCGGAACGCGTGAGCGAATACCTCCGCGACTTGCGCGGGCTCTTCCAAAAATTCGGCTATGACGCTTCGCTCTACGGGCATTTTGGTCAGGGCTGCATCCATTGCCGGATTCCCTTTGAACTCACCACGGCGAAAGGCATCGAACAATATCTCAAATTCACCGACCAGGCGGCCGATCTCGTCGTGAAATACGGCGGCTCGATTTCCGGCGAACACGGCGACGGCCAGGCGCGCGCCGAATTGCTTCCCAAAATGTTCGGACCGGAACTTTACCACGCGTTCACCGAATTTAAAAAAATTTGGGACCCGGAATGGAAAATGAATCCGGGCAAGGTTGTACGGGCCTGGGGCCGCGCGGAAAATCTGCGGCTCGGGACCGATTACCATCCGTGGGAGCCGGAAACGCATTTCAAATTTCCGCTCGATAGCGGGAGTTTTTCGCGCGCGACGCTGCGTTGCGTGGGTATTGGAGAATGCAGGCGCGAGGAGCGCGGCACAATGTGCCCGAGCTATCGCGTGCTGCACGAGGAGGAACACGCAACGCGCGGTCGCGCGCATTTATTGTTCGAGATGCTTCGCGGCGAAACCATCCGCGACGGTTGGCGCAGCAAGGAGGTCAAGGAATCTCTCGACCTTTGCCTTGCCTGCAAAGGGTGCAAAGGCGATTGCCCGGTGAAGGTGGACATGGCGACCTACAAGGCGGAATTTCTGTCCCACTTTTACAAGCGCCGCCTTCGTCCGCCGCACGCCTACGCCTTCGGGTTGATCCACAACTGGGCGCGCCTGGCCAGCATCGCCCCGCGTGTGGCGAACTTTTTTTCGCAACACGCGCCGTTCTCGACGTTGGGCAAACTTCTCATCGGCGTCGCACCCGAGCGCCGGATGCCGCCATTCGCGACGGAGACGTTCAAGCACTGGTTTCAAAAACGTGGCGTGGTCAACGAAGGCAACCCGCGCGTGCTTTTGTTCGCTGACACATTTAATAATTATTTTCATCCGCAAGTCTCCAGGGCTGCCGTCGAAGTGCTGGAGGACGCAGGCTTTCAGGTCGTCGTCCCACAAAAACATCTGTGTTGCGGGCGTCCGCTCTATGATTATGGAATGCTCGATACCGCGGAACGCTGGTTGCAACAAATTCTCGCCTGTCTACGCGATGAGATTCGCGCCGGGACACCGATGGTTGTCCTCGAACCAAGTTGTTGCGCGGTCTTTCGCGACGAACTCACCGGACTATTTCCAAATGACCAGGATGCGAAACGGTTGCACCTCCAGACATTTTTGTTATCGGAATTTCTGGAGAAGTTTGCGCCGCAATATCCGCTCCGCGAACTGCCGCGCCAGAAAGCGCTCGTCCACATGCATTGCCATCATCGGGCGATCATGAAAGTCGAGGCCGAACAGGAGTTGCTCAAGAAACTGGGCTTGGATTTTCACATTCCCGATTCGGGCTGTTGCGGCATGGCGGGCGCGTTCGGGTTCGAGAAGGGCGACCACTACGATGTTTCCATCAAATGCGGCGAACGCCACCTGCTGCCCGCGGTTCGCCAGGAAAGCGACGAAGCCATCGTCATTGCGAACGGATTCAGTTGCCACGAACAAATTGTCCAACAAACGAATCGCAAACCTTTGCACATCGCCGAGGTGCTGCAAATGGCGAAGCAATTTGGAACGGTCCGTTCGCGCGAGCCGAAACACCAGCCGGTTGAGCCGCAGTCTGCGGAATTGCCCGCGCAATTGGAAGGCGCAGGCGTGGTGCTGGCCGCCGGCGCCGCACTTGCGGGAGTAGGCGCTTATTTGCTGGGGCGAAAGCGAAGAGACGAGGACGATTGAACATTTCTCAAAGGCGAAATTTGCCATGCATCAAAAAAAATCAGAGGTGGTTGTTATCACCGGAGCGTCGGCGGGAGTGGGGCGCGCCACGGTCAGGCGCTTTGCAAAAGACGGCGCGTGCATTGGACTGCTCGCGCGCGGTACCGACGGTCTCGAAGGAGCGCGCCGGGAAGTCGAAGCCGCCGGCGGCCGGGCGCTGGTGTTGCCGACCGATGTGGCGGACGCGAAACAGGTGGAGGCCGCTGCTGAAGCGGTTGAGCGCGAGTTCGGCCCGATCGACGTCTGGATCAACGACGCCATGACGAGCGTCTTTTCGCCGCTGAAAGAAATGACGTCCGAGGAATTTCGGCGCGTGACGGAAGTGACTTATCTCGGCGTCGTTTACGGCACGATGGCCGCGCTCAAGCGCATGTTGCCGCGCAATCGCGGCACGATTGTGCAAGTCGGTTCCGCGCTCGCTTACCGCAGCATCCCGCTCCAGTCCGCTTATTGCGGCGCGAAACACGCGATTCACGGTTTCACCGATTCCCTGCGTTGCGAACTTATCCACGACAAAAGCAACGTTCACCTCACCATGGTCCAATTGCCCGCCCTCAACACCACCCAGTTCGGTTGGGTCAGGAATCGATTGCCGAATCACCCGAAACCGCTGGGCACGGTGTATCAACCGGAAGTGGCGGCGGACGCGATTCATTGGGCGGCGCATCATCGGCGGCGGGAATTATACCTGGGCGTGCCTTCGGTGGAATCGATCGTGGGCAACAAAATCGCTCCCGGCCTTCTCGACCGGTATCTCGGACGCAAAGGCTATCAAGGCCAGCAAACTTCGAGACCGAAAGATCCGAACCAGCCCGATAATTTGTGGAAACCAGTACCGGGCGATCACGGAGCGCACGGAATGTTCGACGGCCAGGCCCGGCAGCGCAGTCCGGAATTGTGGTTCGCCAAAAATCGAAACTGGTTTGCGCTGGCGGCGGCGTGCGTGGCGGTTGCGGCGGGAGCGTTTATTCTCAAAGAAAGGCAGGCTTAGCCATGCAGTTGTGGCCGGCAACCGAAAAAGAGCATCCCGCAGCCAATGTCAATCAATCCCGGTCGGCTCTCACGAATCCGCCAGTCGGCAACCCTGCTCCCGCACGACCAATTCGTGCGATTGCTTATCCCGCCATCGAACGGCACGGCGTCATCGGTGATCGTCGCACCGCCGCATTGGTCGCGGCGGATGGAACCATGGATTGGCTTTGCCTGCCTGACTTCGACGGCGACGTGATTTTTGGCGCGCTGCTCGATTGGGAAAAAGGCGGCTTTTGGCGGATGGGGCCCGCGGCGATGGAGCAGGGGACGCAGAGCTATGACGGCGAGACGATGGTTTTGCAAACGGAATGGTCCGTGAACGGCGCTCAACTGATTCTGCGCGACACAATGCTCTGGCCGGAGAACCGCCGCGCGCCCGAGCAGGAGTCGTGTCGCGCGGTATTGCGCCGCCTCACCTGCGCCAAAGGTCGTGTGCGCTGTGCATTCGACCTGCGGGCCGGGTTCAACTTCGCCGAAGCGCCGCCAATTTCGTCCACTGAATTTTCCAGCGGCACCACCATTCAAATTGGAGAACTTCGGTTGCGATTATGGAGCAATGTGGCGTTGGAATCCGAAGCGTCACATCTGCGGCGCGAGATTGAGTTGAACGAAGGCGACGAGCTCTGGGCCGTGTTGGAATTCGGCGCTGCCGGCATCGGTTGGTCCATCGATTCTGCCCGCGGCGCTTTGGAGCGCAGCCGGGATTATTGGCGGAATTGGCTGCAAACCATCCGCGTCACCGGCTCCGAAAATACGGAAATCCGCCGCTCGGCCATGATGGTTCATTTGCTTACCTACGCGCCGGAAGGCTCGGTTGTCGCCGCCGCCACGACGTCGCTTCCCGAGCGGATCGGCGGCAGTTGGAACGTGGATTATCGGCTGTCGTGGGTCCGCGACGCCTCGCTCGCACTCGGAATGCTGGAGCAACTGGGTGACTGCCAGGAAACCGAGCGCTATCTGCAATGGCTCTGCCGGCGGCAGCCGCATTTTGGAAAGCCGCTGCAAGTCCTTTACGGCATTCGCGGTGAAAAACATCCACGCCAGAAAAAGCTCGAAGGCGCGTCTGGTTACCGGAATTCCGCCCCGGCGCGAACGGGTAATCACGCGTATAAACAATTTCAAATTGGTTCGTTTGGATTCCTGGCGGACTGCATCTGGCTTTATCTGCAGGCGGGCGGTCAATGGCGCGATGAATACTGGAAACTCGTTCGCCGCCTCGCGGATTATACCGTCAAACATTGGACCGCGCCTGACAATGGAATTTGGGAAGTGTCGGAGCGGCGGCATTTCATTTACAGCAAGGTGCTGTCCTGGGTCGTGCTCGATCGAGCGACGCGCATTGCCGAAAAGATTAATCCGAAGTTCGACACCACCGCCTGGCGGTCCGAACTTCCGAAGATACATGATGAGGTGATGGAAAAGGGCTGGAGCGAACAGCTCGGCGCTTTCCGCCAGCATTACGACGCCGACAACCTGGATGCCGCGACGCTGCTGATCTCGGTATTGGAATTCCTCCCGGGCAACCATCCGCGCGTTCTGGCCACAATCGAGAAGATCAGCGAATTCCTGTGCATCGACGGCTGCACGTATCGTTTTGACCCGCGCGAGATGCCGGCGCTCGAAAATTTTCCACTGGGCCAGTTCGAGGGCGCTTTTCTTCCCTGCACATTCTGGCTGGCCACGGCTTGCGCCAAAGCTTCACAAACCGACAGGGCGAAGGCTATTTTGCTACGGGTCGAAAATGTCGCCGGCCGCACCGGAATCTTTGCCGAAGGATTGGACCCGCGCACCAGCTGTTTTCTCGGAAATACTCCGCTCTTGTTTTCTCATGTGGAATACGTCCGTGCGAAAATGGAAATCGCCAGGGCATCCAATAAAACAACGAATCCATCGATTCTTCCGCTAAAGCCAAAATAGACCTGATTCCATAAGGTGTCTTAATGCGGTATTTTCTTTGTTACGATTAACAGAGAAAATCCATTCCATTCGACCGGAGGAGGTTTAGAATTTAGGCATCAAATCAGAAATCGATGGCTCACTAAGGTAAACCTATGCGTGCCGAAATGATTCCTCATTCGACCGAGCTTGTTTCTATCTGACGAGTCCGATTCATGCCCATAAGTGCCCCAATTCATCAGCGAATCGAAAAGCCCAACTCCAACCAAAACCTTGCGTGCGCTCTCCCCGTTGCGAATCACGAATAATATGAAAAATCCAACCACTAGTTCGTTTTTTGCCGGCTTAACCCTGACGCGAAACTTTCTCGCCGCCCTGGTTCTCTCCGGTCTTGGCCTGTTGTTCAGCTCGCAAACAGTCCGGGCGACCTATTTCACCTCCACCAATATTCAGGGAACCACACCCTCCAGTTGGACCGCGAATTCAGATTGGCAGACGAATACCGCCGTGAGCCGGCCCGGAACCGGGGCCACCCAGGTCGGGCCAAAAATGCCCGCGGCAGTCGGAACCGGAAATGATTATGAAATGATTTCCAACGGAGCGGTTATAATCAATGGCACGGGCAGCCCGACCGTGACATTCATTAGAACTCCAAGTGCCGCGGCAATTTTCCCCGGGCTTTCTTTGACGTTGGATACGAACACCGTTCTGATGTATAAGGGTGGAAACAATCAAGTTGATACTTACACCAATTTGATTCTCAAAGGGGGGGTCATCTGCAAAGCCCTCGGGGGAACCACTCCTTCCACAGCCATCATTACGGGCGCCGTTCAAGTGGTGAGCCAAACCTATCTTTCTGCCGGCACCGATAGGGATCGTGTCGCCAATCCTTCGACTGCGGCCGAGGTATTTAACATCGCCGCCACGCTTTCCGGTCCGGGAAATTTGTTCATCATGAATTTCACCACCAACGCGGAAAACATCATTTCCGGTGGCACGAGAAATCTGGACTACCACGGTACATTCATCATTCAATGCGGTGCGCTCGTGGGCACCACTGTTAATTCGCTCGGCACCAACACCAGCGTCATTGTTGATCCCAGCAGCACTCTTTATAAAACCGACATGCCTGGTATCACCGCCACGGTCAACGGACCGGGCAAAGCCGTTTTTGATGTTGGTTACGCTTACAACACTGCGGGCACGCTGACGATCACGAATGGCGGCGTGATGAATTTGCGCCAGCATTGCGCGTTCAGCGCGGTGACGATTGAAGGCTCAACTTTGGCTCCTGGGGATCATCCCTATTCTGAATTGATCGGTCTTTTCCCCAGCTCTTTCCTGGCGGGCGGCTCGGATATTACGGGTTCCCTTACGGTCCAACCTTATAACCCCACCTGGGTTTACGGCCCCCCGGTTTTCATCAGGCAGCCGGACCCCGTCTCCGTTTATACGGGCGGAATGATTCATTTTGCCGCTAACGTGAGCTTCGCTTCCGGTTTTCAATGGCTCAGCAACGGCGTTCCGCTTACGGGAGCGACGAATACCACACTCAGTTATGGCA
>DASXHY010000067.1:0-3112 GCA_036488095.1 Verrucomicrobiia bacterium
TCACAGATGCCGACCCGCTTAAGCACAAACGGAGGGAAAATTGTCACGAAAGCATTAGACAAACCGGAGTTTTCTTTCGCCCCTGCCGGGGCTTGGGAAATTGGCCCGCTGGTCCCACGGCTCACGCCGTGGGCTATTTTCTGCCGCTGCTCCGCAGCTAAATTGCGGGGGAATCCGGCGGCGGTCATAGCGAAGGCGTGGGTTCTGTCGGCGGCGGTCGTAGGCTGCGCGCTACAGCGAAGGTGTGTTCGAACTGGTTGGCGGCGGTCGCAGACCGCCGCTACATTGAAGGCGTGGGTTCAAACTCATCCGCGGCGATTCAGGCTTTGAGCACGGCTTCGGCGTGGGCCAGGGCGCCGCGCGGCGGCTGCAATGTGGCCGACCAGGACAGGCGCTTGAGGTTCTGCACACGCTCTGATTGCAGTACTGCAATGGTCAGGGCAGCCAACGCATTCTGGTTCACCACGACGGCGCGCACGGAGTGACGCGCCCTACCAGTTCAGGGTAAAAAAACGATTTAGAGCCTATAACAAAATGAGATCTCCAGAGGCGCAACAACCAGAACCGCCGTCCGGTGCCGTCCCTCGCCGCACGTGTTCGGCGCGGGGCGCGCCGAACAGCGCCCGGGGCGGGCGCGGTCCCCATCCCAATTGCGTTGATGCGCCCGGGACGGGCGCGCTCCGGCTCGCGACTACGCTTGCCAACGGGGGCAACCGTTTGTTTAATCAGCCGGTGCAGCATCAACAGACTATTGGCCGTCCGGCCAGTTTTTCCGGTATCGGTTTACATAGCGGCAATCGCGTCAACATGACGTTCCTGCCGGCGCCGGCGAATTCGGGCATTCGCTTCCGGCGCGTGGACCTGGCGGACAAACCAGAAATCGAGGCGCGCGTGGAGAACGTCACCGAGAATAATCGCTCGACGACGATTTCCAAAGGCAACGTCAAGGTCCAGACCATCGAACACGTGCTGGCGGCGTTCGCGGGGGTGGGCATCGATAACGCGATTGTGGAGCTGGATTCGAACGAGCCGCCCATCGGCGACGGAAGTTCGAGCGCGTTTTGCAAGCTCATCCAGGAGGCGAGCATTGTCCCGCAGAGCGAACGGCGCGAGCCGTACAAGCCGTCGCAACCGGTGGAACTTTTGATGGGCGAGACGGAAATGGCGTTGTTCCCGGATGACGGATTCAAGATCACTTGCACCAGCTCGGACAAGCACGGGCGGTTCACGCAATTTTTCAGCCTCGAAGTGACGCCGAAATCGTGGGAGAACGAGCTTGCGGGGGCGCGGACGTTTTGTTTTTACGAGGAGATTGAATATTTGATCAAGAACGGGCTGATTCGCGGCGGGAGCCTGGAGAACGCGGTGGTGATTCGCGACGACGCGGTGTTGACGACGGAGCCGTTGCGGTATCCGGAGGAATTCGTGCGGCATAAGATTTTGGATATCATCGGGGATTTGTCGCTGCTCGGGCGGCCGTTGCAGGGGCATTTGATCGCGGTGAAACCGAGCCACGCGGCGAATTGCGAGATGGTGCGCTTGATTGCCGCCCAGATGCAAAAGCCGATTCGCGCGGCGCAGACTTTCGGTCCGCCCCCTGCCCCGCCTGCCGCCGCCCAGCCGGCGCCGGCCAAAAAAGCGGCTCCGCCCAGCGAAGGCGCGGCGACTGAAGTGGTAAATGGCGACGGCGCGATGGACATCACGCAAGTGATGCAGGTTTTGCCGCATCGCTATCCGTTCCTGATGATCGACCGGGTGACGAAGGTCGAGGGGAACAAGGTTTTTGCGCTGAAAAATGTGACGATGAACGAGCAATTTTTCCAGGGACATTTTCCCGGGCATCCGATCATGCCCGGGGTGATGCAGTTGGAGGCGATTGCGCAGGCGGCTGGGATTCTGATGATGAAACAAGCGGAGAACGCGGGGCAGATCGCGTATTTCATGTCGGCCGAAGACGTGAAGTGGCGCAAGCCGGTGGTGCCCGGCGATACGCTGGTGATCGAGGTGGAGTTGACCAAGTCGCGCGGGAAAATTGGCAAGGCCAAGGGCGTTTGCAAAGTGCGCGGCGAGGTGGTCAGTGAGGCGGAAGTGACTTTTATGCTAAGGGCAGACTGACCTATGCGATTTCCGATTTCCGATTTCCGATTTCCGATTTCCGAGCCTGCGCGGAAAAATTGGCCTATCGCAATCAATTTCCATTCTGCATTCTGCATTCTGCATTCGTCATTGCCCTGTCGTCACCAATCGCCAATCGCCAATCGCCATTCGTCAATTTCCAAATGATTCATCCTACGGCAGTCATTCATCCGAAGGCGCGCGTGGGCGAGGGATGTGAAATTGGGCCTTATTGCGTCATTGGCGAGCACGTGGAACTGGGGGCGGGCTGCCGGTTGCACTCGCATGTGGTGATTGACGGCCACACGAAGCTCGGGGCGCGCAATGAAATTTTTCCCTTCGCCAGCGTCGGGCTCAAGACGCAGGATTTGAAATGGAAAGGCGGCGTGACGCGCACGGAAATCGGCGACGAAAATACGTTTCGCGAATATGTGACGATTCACAGCGCCACGAGCGACGGCGAAGTGACCACGGTCGGCTCAAACAATCATATCCTGGCGTATTGCCACATCGCACATAACGTCACGCTGGGGAATCGCGTGATCATGTCGAATGTGGCGACGCTCGCCGGGCATGTGACCGTGGAAGACCACGCGATCGTGGGCGGGCTGGCGGCGGTGCATCAGTTTTGCCGGATTGGGAAAATGTCAATCATCGGCGGCTGCTCGAAGGTGGTTCAGGACGTGCCGCCGTTCATGCTGGCGGATGGCAATCCGGCCGAAACGCGGACGGTGAACAAGGTTGGGCTGGAGCGGAACGGGATTTCGGAGGAGGCGCAGTCGGCTTTGCGCACGGCTTACAAGATTTTATTCCGCGAAGGGCTGACGATTCCCAACGCGTTGGCGAAGGTTGAGAGCGAGTTGCCGAAGTTGCCGGAGATTTTACATCTGGTTCAATTTGTGCGCACGAGCGAGCGGGGGATTAGCAAGTAAGGCGGGATCCGGGAGATGGATTAAGTGTGAGGAGGATGGCTCGGACCTGTCTACTTTATTGTGTA
>DASXHY010000103.1:0-9869 GCA_036488095.1 Verrucomicrobiia bacterium
ATCTGCATTCGCTTGCCCACCAGTGATTCAGGAACATGGAAGAGAACTTTCGTCTCGCGTCCTTCCCACGCCACAGCCACGGGCTCGATCCCCCGCTGATATGGCCCCAATCGGCTGGCGCGTAAACTGTCGCGGATTTCCTTTTCGTTGTTCGCCGGCACTCCGAGCGCCTTGAGGACACTCGAAAGCACTTCGGGCGAGGCGCTGCGGCGATTATTGGACGCGTCCAGGAAGGAAGATTGCACCCCGTTCAATTCCCCGAGGTTTTGAAGGCGAGAGAGTCTCGAAACGTTCATCCGATTCGCCCCTTTTCACAGTAGCAGCGGACGTAAGCAGGCTCTGAACTCTCGACTGGAAAAATGAGCCTCCTTACGTCGGCCGCTACACGGATATAAGCCTTCATTGCGACTCCGCCGGCGCAACGATTTGAAGGATGCCTTCCAGTGGCACGCGAATGATCTCCGACCGGCGTTGCAGCTCGCGGCTCATTTCGATCACGGCCTGGTCGAGCAGGAACGCTTCCAGCAACGCCGCCAGGCCCGCTTTTGTCTTCGGCAGTAAATCCGATTTCGCCGTCGCGGCCAGGTACGCGCCCAGAAGATCGGCGCTGACCTGCCGTTCCCAGTATCGCGCCCACGGTTGCAGCGCGCGGAATTGGTCCGGGTTCAAATTGTCCGCCTCCGCATGTTGCCGCAGCGTCACATCCGCCGCGTAATGAAGCGAACGAATCAGGCCCGCAATATCGCGAAGCGGACTGCGTTTGATGCGCCGCTGGCTCAAGCCCCAGCCCGGTTCGCCCTCGAAATCGATGATGACAAAATCCTTGCCGGTGTGCAGCACGTGGCCCAAATGCAAGTTCCCGTGGCAGCGAATTCGCTGCGCTGCCATCGCTGTCTGGTGGACCGACCGGTAGCGCCCCAGGACCACATCCTGCACCGCCAGGACTTTTTCCGCGAGCGGCCACACCGATTCCGGCAGCTTCTTCAAATCCCGCCGCAGAATGCGGAAATGAAACGCCAGATGGTTCCGCAGCGATTGGTAAAGCGAGCGTTGATAGTACGGCGTGAATGGTTCCGGCGCGAATTCCTTGTTGTCCGGGTCCGACGCCAGCGCCAGGTGCAACTCGCCCACGCGCTGGCCCATGAGCCGCGCCGATTCGAAGTAGGTCCCAATCGTTTCCACGGCGGAATTGGAAACGCCTTTTTGGGCCAGGTCCACCAGCGAGTTCACACTCGCCTCGTCACGCGCGGCGTTCGGCATCGTGCGGACACGGTCGAAATAACGCTTCAAGGCGTCTTGCGTAAAGTCCCACCCGCGCGTTGTGTTCGCAATGAAACCGCTCAGGATGCCGAGGCAGGTGTGCTCGCCACTAGGGCGCTCGATTTCCAGCATCCCGGCAAACGGCGGCACGTGCGGGAAATTTTTCGCTGCGAGAAAATGCGCCGCTTCCAGGCTGGGATGCTGCCCCGCTTCCAACCGCCGGAGCAGCTTCAAAATATATTGGTCGCCGTAAACAATCACCGTGTTCCGCGCTTCCGCCTTGGTCGTGGATGGTTCCGGCGCGGGACCCCGCACCAGCGATTCACTACAGCCCACCAGGCCGTCCTCGGTATTTTCGCCCTTGATCGTCCGCCGGCGAGCGATGACCTCAAACAGCATCCGTCCAAAATCTTTTCCCGCCGCAGCATCATAAATCACACCGCTCAAATTGGCCTGTTGAATGTGCGCGCGGGCGAGCACAAAGGCCGGCGCCTCACGCTCCAGGCGCTCCGCTTCCGCGCCATACGCAAAAGCCAGCGGCAACGAATATTCCTCCGATTCGCTTTGGGCGTAATCGACGGTCACAATCGCCAGGAAATGTTTTTCAGTCTCGTGCGGCAAAGCGATTAATTCGCGAATGCGCACCGCTTTGATTTCACCTTTGTTGGCGAACCAAAGGCGTTGTTGGAGAAAAGCCGGCAGACAAGCTTCCAACTCTTCGCGCCCTTTGCCGGCCACCAATTCCTCCCAATCGTCCTCCGCGTGCAGGGTCCTGGACAGCCGCGATGAAAGGTCTGCCGCCTGCCGTTGGGCGACCGGTTCGAGCGAGAACCACAGCCCGCTGTGCGGACTCATCGTGAACGGATAAGGTGTCGTGCCGATCGGCGGAAATTCCGTGCGGCCAAAAAGCTCCACGGGCACGCGCCCCTGAAAACGCGACAAATCGAGCTCCACCGGCTGCGGAAAACGCGAAAGATTTGCGATCACTAAAAGCGTTTGCTGCTCGTGCTGCCGGATGAACACGAGCACTTTCCGGTTTTCCGGGTGCAAAAATTCCAGCGTCCCGAATCCAAAAACCTTCCAGCGCTTTCGCAACGCCAGCACCCGCCGCGTCCACCAGAGCAGCGAATGCTGGTTGTTCTGCTGTGTCTCGACGTTGATCGCTTCGTAATGATATTCGGGGTCCAGGATGATCGGCGCGTAAATCGCCTGCGGTGTGCAGCGCGAGAAACCGGCGTTTTTGTCCGCGCTCCAATGCATCGGCGTCCGCACGCCATTGCGGTCGCCCAGGAAAATATTATCGCCCATGCCGATTTCGTCGCCGTAATAAATGACGGGCGTGCCCGGCAGGGACAGCAGCAGCAAATTCAACAACTCAATGCGCTTCCGGTCATTCTTGAGCAACGGCGCGAGGCGGCGGCGAATGCCGAGGTTAAGCCGCGCCTTCACTTCGCTGGCGTAAACGCGATACATATAATCGCGCTCCTCGTCCGTGACCATTTCGAGCGTGAGCTCATCGTGGTTGCGCAGGAACAACGCCCACTGGCTCGTTTCGGGAATCTGCGGTGTCTGGTCGAGAATGTCCGTCACCGGGATGCGGTCCTCCAAACGCACCGCCATGAACAAGCGCGGCATCAGCGGAAAATGAAACGCCATGTGGCACTCGTCGCCTTTACCCGTGCCGAAATAGGTCACCGCTTCCTCGGGCCATTGGTTGGCCTCGGCGAGCAACATGCGATCGCCATATTTTGTGTCCAGGTGGGCGCGCAGTTGCTTCAAATACTCGTGCGTCTCGGATAAACTTTCGCACGAGGTCCCCTCCCGCTCGTAAAGATAGGGCACCGCGTCCAGGCGGAAACCGTCCACGCCGAGGTCCATCCAGAATTCAAACACGCGCAGGATTTCGCGATGCACCGCCGGGTTGTCAAAGTTCAAATCGGGCTGATGCGAATAAAAACGATGCCAATAGTACGCATGCGCGACCGGGTCCCACGTCCAGTTCGACGGCTCAAAATCTTTGAAAATGATTCGCGCCTCTTTGTATTTCTCCGGCGTGTCGCTCCAGACATAAAAGTCCCGCTCGCGGCTGCCCTTGGGCGCGCGCCGCGACCGTTGAAACCACGGATGCTGGTCCGAAGTATGGTTCAGAACGAGTTCGGTGATCACGCGCAACCCTCGCCGCTTGGCCTCGCGCATGAACGCTTTGAAGTCCGCCAGCGTGCCGTAAATCGGATTGATGGAATAATAATCCGCGATGTCGTAGCCGTCGTCCTTGAGCGGCGACGGATAAAACGGCAGCAGCCACAACGCGGTGACGCCAAGCTCTTGAATGTAATCAAGCTTTTGCGTCAGCCCGCGAAAATCCCCGATGCCGTCCGCGTTGCTGTCAAAAAACGCGCGCACCGGCACTTCATAAATAATTGCGCTTTTGTACCAGAGTGGATCTAGTTCCCCCGGTGCAGCGCGCGTCTCCGTTTTGGCCATGTTATCCAAAAAGCCTTACCCGCCAGCGGACGGATTGTCTCTGGGGCGGATGCCCCACGTTAGTGGCACGGGCGTCCTCGCCCGTGCGATTCTCTTTTCCAAAAACTGCAAACGCACGGGGACGCCCGTGCCACTACCAATTAAACACGGTCACCGCATCCAGGTCCTCCCACTTTCCATTTTTCTGAATGCATGGAGTGGTGCGGCCGGTGTACTCAAACACGCGATGCGGTGCGTTTTTCTCAACCACGAAATGCAGCGGATCGACCAGTTGCGCAATGATCAGGCTGGACGGCGCCAGCGTCACCATCATGACCGGCGTTCCGTGCCAGGTCGAATCGGACTCCTTGAAAAATTTGAACCCGACCGTTTCGACGCGCGACGCGGCAATCAGCCGGCACTTCACCGTTCCGCCTTTTGTCAACGTGTCCCAATGCGCCACGATGTAAGGGCCCACCATATCGCTGACCAGGGCTTCGCTCAGGAATTTTTCGCTGCCGGTTTTTTTGGTCGCGCCTTGCGTGAAATTAAAATTCAATTTTTCGCCGTTGCCGTCCGATTGCACAACTCCCTTCGAGCCCACCTGCATTTCGTCCACGCGAAAAGATTTCAATTGGCCGGCCTCGTACACCACCTGCTCGCGCGCCACGAGCGTGCCGTTCGGCAAATTGAAATCACGCTCGACGTGAATCGTGGAACCGGAATTCGTGGCGAACCGGCGCATGGTGTAAAGCACTTGTTTCAGACTGGCGTCGGCGTAAATCGTTCCGGTAAGCGTCTTTGGTTCCAGATAACTGGGCTGGGTGTCCGCGCGGACGGCTTGAGTTAGAAACAACGCGATAGAAAACGCAAAGATTGAGGGGCGCAATTTGTGAATCACGGCCATAGGCTAATTAAGAATTGAATCTCGTCAACGCTGGAGCGGCGGTCTTACAAGGCTCACGCATTAAAACCATTGTCTTTGGATCCTCTCATTAACACCGTGGCTTCAGCCCGGTGGTAGAATCGACTGAGAGCGCCTTCAGCCGTTTTAACGGCTTCTGATTGGCCAACGCAAAGCCGTTAAAACGCCTGAAGAAAATATTAACCATCGCTATACCACCGGGCTGAAGCCACGGTGTTAATGAAAATTTAGATGCGTCTGCCCTGGGCGACTCCAACCCATCGATTGAATGACGAATGGCCGAGAGGCACGCAAGTTCCATTTGTCATTCGTCATTTGCATCGCGCACTTGACTCTTGTGAGAACGTGCTATCTTTACTACGCTCGTTCCCGTTACCAGGAAATCAACCAGGCAGTTATTTATTTAGTGTAGAACAATTAACCGGAAAAATTATGGCATACGAATTACCTCCGCTTCCCTACCCCAATAACGCCCTCGAACCGCATATCGACGCGGCCACGATGGAAATCCATCACGATCGCCATCACAAAGCTTACGTGGACAATCTGAACAAAGCCATCGCCGGCAACACTGCGCTCGAATCCAAATCCATCGACGCGCTCGTGAAAGACATGTCGACCGTTCCGGACGCCATCAAAGGCCCCGTGCGCAACAACGGCGGCGGCCATTGGAACCATTCTTTTTTCTGGCGCACCATCGGCCCGAAAGCCGGCGGCGCACCGACCGGAAAACTCGCCGACGACATCAAGGCCGCGTTTGGCAGCTTCGACGATTTCAAAAATAAATTCGAAGCCGCCGGCCTCGGCCGCTTCGGCAGCGGCTGGGCGTGGCTGGTCGTGAATGGCGGAAAACTCGAAGTGGTTTCCACCGCGAACCAGGACAATCCGCTCATGGGCAAGGGGCTTGTCGGCGTGGAAGGCACGCCCGTTCTCGGTGTGGACGTTTGGGAGCACGCCTATTATTTGAAGTATCAAAACAAGCGCGCCGATTATCTCAAGGCGTTCTGGAATGTTGTGAACTGGAACGAAGTGGCGAAGAATTACGACGCGGCGAAGAAGTAAATCATTTGTCTTCCCAAGCAAGCACGCCAGCCGACTGGCGTGCTTTTTTGTTTTGTCCTGACGCCTTTGAAGAAAATGTTCAGCCGACCAATGGCCGCAAAAGAACGCAAAGATCGCAGAGAACCGCTTTTTCCTTTGTGTTCTCTGCGTTCTTTCGCGGCGATGAAATTTTGATCCGCTCTCTCAAAATGGAGACAGGCAAGATGCCTGTCCTACTTTGCCGGTTTCATCGGCCCGACCCACAAGAGCGGGTGACGCAACGGCACGTTGCGCTTGACCTCATCCACGCTGTAGTCCGGTTTCAATTTTTTCCACTCCGCCAGATACTCCGGCTTGTTCAACGCCACGCCGCCGAATAGCAGGCACGGCGAGCGCACCGGCCATTCGTCCCAAAAGAGCACGTCATGCTTGTAAGGCCATGTCGACTTGTCGGCGATGTAAGGGAAAATGAATTCCAATCCCTTCCGCATTCCGCGGCCGTCCACCGTTTCGAAGGTCCACAAATTGTCCGACGGCGTCGAAGCGATTTGTGCGATGCCAGCCATCGCATCGATCACGAACAAGGAATAACCGTACGGTTTCGTGCGGCCCAATTCCGCCGGAAAGCCGCCGCTGTTGGTCATGTTGCGGGTGAGATAAACATTCTTGAACTCGTTGCGCACCCAATTCAACACGCTCTCATCCCCGACCAATTTCGCGAATGCCGCCGCCTGCATCGACCAGCAGATGCCGTGATTGTTCTTCGCGTCGCGCTCGCCCAGGCCGTACGGATGCGTTGTCAGCCAGGTGAGGTAATCCCGAAACCACGCGCGGACGGCCACGTAATCTTTTTCGGGAAAGGACGGCGAATCCTTCAGCAACATCACGCTCTGCGCGACCTCCACGAGATGAATCGTGTCAATCACGCCGGTGCTCCGGCCGGTAAACCGTCCTTTGATCGCCTGGCCGTACAGCAAGTTCGGATTCATCTTCGTGTCTTCATCCACGAACCAGGCCTTGAGATGTTTCACGGCTTGCTTCGCGTATTTTTCGTCGCCGGTCAGGATGTAAGCCGAGGTCATCGTGGCCACGATGTCGCTGAAGCGGATCATCGCGTGACGATGCGCCACAAAATTGTTCGTGTTCGTCAGGCCGTCATGCTGAATGTAGGGGCCGCTGGGATTTTGCGGGTCGGGCCACCAATAATCGCCTTCGGAAAAGAAATCGTGCAAGCCGCCCGCGCTGCGGTCCGAATGCGCCGCCGTCACCGTGACCGGTTGCGCGTTCAAATACTCAGCCGCCTGTACCATGATGCGCGGCCGCTCGATGGCCACGATGTCGAACGAAGCAGCCTCGGCGGCCTGCACTGGCGAAGCAAGGGCAAGCACGTTGAAGACGAAGGCGACGAATTTTTGCGAGGGGCGATTCATTTGCAAGTAGGGGTTGATGGTTTCATCGATTGCTGATTTCAGACGTCCCAAGGTCAAAGGAGGTTGCTGGGAATTTGCGATTTACGATATACGAGTCGCGGAAATACGTCGTCTGCTCGTAAATCGTATATCACAAATCGTAAATAATTAGAGCACTCTTGTTTTTGCCACGTCCCCCAATTATTCTTCAGCGCATGAAGAAATTCCTGACATCCCTTCTCCCGCTGTTCATTGCCTTGGCCTGTCTCGCCCAGGAAACGAATTTGCAAACGGCGCCGGCCAAAAATCCGGCCCTCATTCCTGCCACGCGCAGCAATCCGACCAACTGGCTCGCGCGCCACGAGGGGTTCGTCAAACAAGCGAAGGCCGGCGGCATCGACCTGCTTTTTATGGGCGATTCGATCACGGACAACTGGCGCAATCGCGGCAAGAATGTTTGGGCAAAATTTTACGGCTCGCGTCACGCCGCGAATTTCGGCATCGGCGGCGACCGCACCCAGCACGTCATCTGGCGCATCGAAAACGGTGAGCTTGACGGCATCGATCCGAAAGTGATCGTGCTGATGATTGGCACGAACAACAGCAACTCGGATTCGCCGGACCAGATTTCGGAAGGCGTGGAAAAGATCGTGGCTGACATGCGCGAGAAATGTCCGAAATCGAAGATTCTTTTGCTCGCCATTTTCCCGCGCAACAAACCCGATGCCAATCCCAAGCAGATGGACACCATCAACAAGGTCAACGCGCGCATCGCGAAACTGGACGACGGCAAGATGGTGACGTTCCTGGATATCGGTAAAGCCTTCCTGGGTGACGACGGCCAGCTTCATGCGGACATCATGCCGGACTATCTTCATCCGAACGAACATGGGTATCAGCTTTGGGCGGATGCGATGGAGCCGACCCTCGACAAGCTGCTGAAATAATCCGCGGGGAGAAGGCGGTTTTACGCGAATTACGCGAATTCAGCGCGCTTCTGTTCTTGAATTGAAGCGCAAGCCCCATGAAACGGGCGACTGGAAAGTCGCCCGAACCCGCAGGCTGGAAAGCCTGCGCTACAAACAAATGCCTTGCCAACCGCGAAAATCGAGCCTTAATTTCAGCTTAGGCAGAATAAATAGAGTAAGTGAGGTCGCACTAGGGGAAGCATTCGTTTGGCCTCGTACTCGTCTGGCTGCGTGAGATCGTGCAAGCGTCCAAGCCATTGAATCGCCGATTTGCCATCATTCTCACTTTGGTGGGTATGTGGCTGCTGGCCTGCATAGGCGTTCTCGTTTTCATACATTCCAGCGATTGGTGGTTTTTTGGCCTTCGCGGTCACGATGCCAACACGATTAAACAGATTGGAGCGTTTTTCGTGGCTTGGACTGCTGCACAACTTCCAGCGGCGTACTTCGCCGGCTGGGCAATCAGATCATCGGACTTCAGGCATCCTTTGCGCACTACATTTTTGACGACGGCTGCTTATTATTTGGTGTTCACCGTGATTAGAGCATTCCGCTGGCCATGGCGGTCGGTTCACGATTTAGACCAGTCTGTTCCAGTGGTGGCTTATTTGATTTCGATTTTTTCGTTGATTTTGTTCAGCGTATTTGTGGCGTGGTTCGTGCCGAGATATCACAGAGTTTTTCAGAAGCATTTCGCGCATTGACTTATACAAAGACACAGCCGCATGGGTATTCTCGCAATATTTTCCGGTGTTCTGGTGGCGTTGGTAGGCGCCTGGATTGTAACCCGGCTGGTCGGAATGATGAGCGGTGAACGGCCTGATAGTCTGCTGAGTACCTGGTGGGAAATTTTTTCAAAAATGGGTCGCAGTCCGGCTTCTTACGCGGAGCCATTGCCGGAGGCTCTGACCCGGCGAAAGTTTTCGGTCGGCGATAGTGTCAGGGTGCTCTTGCTTCCACTGGATGCTGAACGATCCATGCCTGACGAGAGACGAGAGCTTTATCGGCGATGCGCCGGCAAGATTTTTCGGGTGGAGGGTATCGATCAGTTCGGTTCGCTTGAGTTGCACGTCCTTGATGACGGCTCACAAAGTCCCGATCGCTATCATCATATTCTTTTCCTTGATCAGCAATATGCAGAACGGGCTATAGCAAGCGACTGGACAGATGGCCAAAAAACGCCAACTTCCTGACAAACTGCTTGGTTGATCATTACGGATGCAGCAGCCGGAAAAATAAATTTCCTCTCGGCGGATTGACGATTAGATTTTTGTTGGTTCCATCATCAAGAACCACAGAGCCGTCGTAGCCGCTGGGCCCCCAGTTGGAAGCGGTCAAATCCGGATTCTGTTGTAACGACCAACCTGCCGAGTCGGATGGCCAGGATATGATCGTTTTAGCGCCTGAAGTTTTGATGTTAACAGGAGGTGTGGTGGTAGGTGGCGGAAAAGGGGACGTGTTGAGAAAGACAGAGAGCGAATAGGCCTGTCCATTGGCTATAACCAAATCAGGTTTACCGTCGCCGTTAAGGTCTGCCGCCGTAATCCAGGTGAACTGCCCGGGAAGATGAATCGTGGCATTGCTGCCGAACACGCCAAACCCATTGTTGGTAAAAATGTACATATTAGAAAACATATAATTTACTGCTGCCAGATCGGGTTTGCCGTCGCCATTTAAGTCCGCCGCCACGACGCAGGAAGCGCCCTGAGGGTCGAAAGGGCGCCCCAGTACAACTGTAGCATTGGAACCGAATACCCCACTTCCGTTGTTGGTAAAAATCGACAGCGTATTGTCACCATAATT
>DASXHY010000157.1:0-6182 GCA_036488095.1 Verrucomicrobiia bacterium
AGGTTTCAACCATGTACACTTCCTTGAACCAGTACCACGTGGTGATGGAGGTGGACCCGCAGTTTTGGCAAAGCCCGGCCGGGCTGGACATGATTTATTTGCACGCCACGAATGGGACGGGGGTGGTGCCGTTGAGCGCCGTCGCGAAATACGAGCCGACCACCGCGCCGGTCACGATTAATCACATCGGCCAATTTCCCGCCGTAACGATTTCATTCAACCTCGCGCCGGGAAAAGCTCTCAGCGACGCCGAGACGGCCATTCACGAAATGGAGCAGCGCGTGGGGATGCCGGGAAGAATTCACACCGGTTTCGCGGGCACGCTCCAGGCTTTTCAGGACTCCCTGTCTAATATGCTGTGGCTAGTCCTCACCGCGCTGGCGGCGGTCTACATCGTGCTCGGGATTCTTTACGAAAGCGCGATCCATCCGATTACGATTCTATCCACGCTGCCATCGGCGGGAGTCGGCGCGGTGCTGGCGCTGATGTTGTTCAAGACGGACCTGAGCGTCATCGCCACGATTGGCATCCTGCTGCTGATTGGCATTGTTAAGAAGAACGCGATTTTGATGATTGATTTTGCCATCGCCGCGGAGCGGAACGACGGGAAGAGCTCGCGCGACGCGATTTTTGAGGCGTGCATGCTGCGTTTTCGACCCATCCTGATGACGACAATGGCGGCGATGTTCGGCGCGCTGCCGCTCGTATTGAGCAACGGCATCGGTTCGGAACTGCGCCGGCCATTGGGCATCAGCATCGTGGGCGGGCTATTGATGAGCCAGGCGCTGACGCTCTACACGACGCCAGTGGTTTATTTGTACATGGACCGGTTCAGCCTCTGGATTGCGCGCGTGCGTAAGCGGCCTGCGCACGGAGCGCTGCCGGTTCCGGCGGCATGATTTCACGAATGAAAAGATTTCGACAATTTTTTAAGCAGGATTTCCGGTGTTGTAGTGGCACGGGCGTCCCGCCTGTGCGTTTCGATTCGTACGGGCGAGACGCCCGTGCCACTAAATTCATGAAAATCTCCTTTGAAGAAGGACCTCAATTTGAGGTGCCGATTTCAATTGTGCCGGCCCGCCTGTCCGAGGGCGGCAAAAATGGTCTCGATCGATTTTTGTGGATTGCGATTTTGGGCGTCATTTTTCTGACCGGGTGCAATTTTGCGCCAAAATACCGGAAGCCTGCGACACCCGCGCCGGCCGCGTTCAAGGAACTCACGCCGGAAAGCGCCAAGCAGGTGGATGGCTGGAAAACGGCGTCGCCGAACGACGCGGCCCTGCGCGGAAAGTGGTGGGAAGTTTTCAATGACGCGCGATTGAACGCGCTCGAGGACCAGGTCAATGTCTCGAATCAAACGGTCGCCGCTGCGCTGGCGAATTTTCTGTCCGCGCGCGCGGTGGTGAAGCAGAACATTTCGCAATTTTTCCCCACCGCGACCGCGAATCCGGCCGTCACCCGGCAGCGGCGATCCGCAGCGCTCTCCGGTTCCGGCCTTTCGAACAACAGCCTCACGTCGACGGAATACTCGTTGCCCGTCGATGCTTCGTGGGAGCCTGATTTTTGGGGCCGCGTTCGCAATACCGTCAAAGCCAGCCGCTATCAAGCGCAGGCCACATTGGCCGACCTGGAAAACACGCGCTTGACTGTGCAAAGTGAGGTCGCCGCCGATTATTTTGAAATCCGCTCACTGGATGCGCAGGAAAAACTCCTGACCGACGCGGTCGACGCCTACCGCGAATCGCTGAGACTGACCCAGGTGCGGCACGATACCGGCATCGCTTCCGACCAGGACGTGGCGCAGGCCGAGATACAATTGAACAGCACCGCGGCGCAGGCGACCGATATCGGGATTCAGCGCGCGCAATTCGAGCACGCCCTCGCCGTGCTGGCGGGCAAAACGCCCGCTGAGTTTTCCGTTAAAGTTGAGCCGCTGGAACCCAAGCCGGTGGCCGTGCCGTTCGGAGTTCCATCCGGATTGCTCGAGCGCCGTCCGGACATTGCGGCAGCCGAACGACGCGTGGCGGCGGCGAACGCGCAAATCGGCGTGGCGCGCTCCGCGTATTTTCCCAATTTGACCCTAAGCGCTTCGGGCGGCTATCAGAGCGCCAACACGGTGGACCTTTTCAGCGGGCCGGCGATGGTATGGTCGCTTGGCGCGGCGGCGGCACAGACGCTATTTGATGCGGGCAATAAATTTGCGGTCACGGAACAGGCTAAGGCGCAATACCAAAGCCAGGCGGCCACTTATCGGCAGACCGTGCTCGGTGCCTTCCAGAATGTTGAAGATAACCTGGCCGCGCTCCGTTTGCTCACGGTGGAAATCCAGCAGCAAGACACCGCGGTCGCTTCCGCCAAACGCTATCTCAATCTGGCCAACGACCGCTACCGGCTCGGCATCGACAGCTACCTCAACGTAATCACTGCGCAGACAGCGCTGCTTAACAACCAACGCACCGCCGAGACATTGCGCCTCAGCCAGATGAACGCTACAGTCCAATTAATCAAAGCCCTCGGCGGCGGGTGGTCGGGCAATTTGGCGAAAGCGCCGGGAAAATAGCATCCCGCAGTGTGCCCGTCCCGAGCCCAGCAACGTTCCGAGTGCAGTAGATTGAGAACGATCAAGCGGCGCGAACGATTTACATTTCCGCGCCCGAGACAGGCGCACTCCGGGTTGCCTATTCTTTTTTCATTTCCCATCCCCCGCCGAGTGCCTGATAGAGTTGGACGGTGTTCAACAATTGATTGAGGCCCGTTTGCACGAGCGCGTCTTCCGCGGGAAAAAGCTGCTGCTGCTCCTGAAGCACTTCGTAGTAACTCGATTGGCCGACGCGATAGCGCTCCATCACGACCTGCACTGCTTCCCGGTACGCGCCAACTTCGGTCTCCTGCGCGACGCGAGATTCTGCCAGCAGTTGTCGCGAAATCAGGGCGTCGGACACCTCACGGAAACCGTTCAACACCGCCGCTTGATATTGCAACCAATACTGGGCGCGCGCGGCTTTCGCCTGGCGGTATTGAGCATTGAGCCGGCCGCCTTGAAAGATCGGTCCCGCGAGATTCGCGGCCACGCTCCACGCGTTCGCGCCGCCGGCGGTGAAGGCGGACAATTCAGGGCTAACCCGGCCGAACAGCCCGGTGAGATTCAATTGCGGAAAATAATCCGCCACGGCCACCCCAACTTGGGCATTGGCCGAGCGCAGTTGCTGTTCCGCCTCGCGAATATCCGGCCGGCGCTCCAGTAATGTCGAAGGCAGACCCACCGGCACGTCCGGAACGAAAAATTTTTCCAGCGCGGAATCATTGCGCGGCACCGGCCCAATGTATTTTCCGAGCAGGACGTTGATTGCATTCTCCTGCAACGCAATCCGCCGTTCCAAATCGGGAATTTGCGCCGCAGCCGAGGCTTGCGCCGCTTCGGCGGCGGAAGTTTCAAGCTGGGACGCCACGCCGTGTTCGAGGCGTTCGCTGAAAATTTTCAGGCTTTCGCCAAACGCATTGGTCGCTTCCTTTGCAATTTCCAATTGCGCATCGAGCGCGAGCAGTTGGAAATACTCCTGCGCGGTCTGGCTGATGATCGAGATTCTCACATTGCGCTGCGCCTCGCGCGTGGCGAGAAATTGCGCGCGGGCGGATTCATTCAGCCGGCGGATGCGGCCCCAAAGGTCAATTTCCCACGAAGCAGTGCCCGCGGCTGAAAAAATGTCCGCCGTTTTGCCGTTAACGGTGGGGAAGCCATTGGCCGCATTTTTGCCGCGCCCGGCCGAAGCCTGATAATTCACCTGTGGAAAAAATCCCGCGCGCGCTTCCTCAGCCATCGCGCGCGCCTGCTCCACGCGGGTGACGGCAATCCGCAAGTCGTAATTATTCGTCAACGCCCCGCGAATGAGCCCTTGGAGCGCATCGTCCTGGAAAACCCGCCACCAGGGAAGTTCGGCAAGCGTGTTGGTGTTTCCATTCGTCTGCCCGCGAAATACTTCCGGAATGCCAGTCTGTGGCCGCTTGTAATTCGGGCCGACCGCGCAACCAGCTATGACCAGAATAAAAACGATTCGCCCGCTCCAAAGTAATCGCGGTACAGAAGACTTTGGACTTCGGGCTTCGGACTTTGGACCAACAAGTGTCATCCGTTCGGCTCCGGCGGTTTTTCAATTTTTTCCGGCTTGTGCCTGATGCGCGCAACCAGTTTTTCCACCAGCGAAAATGTGACCGGCACGATAAACGTGTCGACGAAAGTCGCACCCACCATTCCACCGATGACGACCGTGCCGAGCGTGCGGCGTGATATTCCGCCGGAACCTTTGGCGAACCACAGCGGCAGGCAGCCGAGGACGAAGGCAAACGACGTCATGAGAATCGGCCGCAACCGGATGCGCGCGCCGGTCAAAGCCGCGTCGGCGATGGATTTTCCGCTTTCATATTCGGTTTTGGCGAACGCGACAATCAGAATGGCGTTTTTGGCCGCGAGACCGATCAGCATGATCAGGCCAATCTGCACGTAAACATTATTTTGGTAACCACGCAGGTTCAGCGCGAGGAATGCGCCAAAGATGGCCGTGGGCGTGCCCAACAAAACGCTGAACGGCAGCGACCAACTCTCGTATTGAGCGGCGAGAATGAGAAAAACGCACACGACCGAAAGCCCGAAGATCAACGCCGGCGAGACCCCTTCAGCCGCCTGCTTTTCCTGGAACGACATGCCAAAATAATCGAAG
This sequence comes from Verrucomicrobiia bacterium, assembly GCA_036488095.1. Lineage (GTDB taxonomy): Bacteria > Verrucomicrobiota > Verrucomicrobiia > Limisphaerales > DASXHY01 > DASXHY01. The sequence continues at coordinate 4,716 of DASXHY010000157.1, forward strand.
CCCATTTCCGGCGGCTGCGTCTGGCGGAAAACTTCTTCAAGGGCTTTCATCGCCTGCCCCGAGCTGTAATTCGTGGCGGCGCTGCCGTTGATTTGCGCGCAACGATATTCATTGTAGCGAATGATGAATTCCGGCCCGACGCGGTGTTCGACTGTGGTCAATGCGGACAACGGCACGCTCTGACCCTGGCTGTTGCGGACATAAAACTGCCCGATGTTATCGGCGCTCGCGCGATAAGGCGCTTCCGCCTCGAGATAAACCTGCCATTGACGCCCGAAGCGGTTGAAATAATTCACGAAAAAACCGCCCATGAACGTTTGCAGCGTGCGATAAACGTCGCTCAGGTTCACACCTTGTTTCAGCACCTTATCGCGGTCCACGTTCACCTGGATCTGCGGCACGCTCGGCAAATGAGTGGTGCTCAGGCCGGAAAGTTCCGGGCGTTTGCGCGCGGCTTCCATGAATTTGTCGAGGTTGCCAGTGAGAAAAGAAATGTCCTGTTTTCCCGACCGGTCTTCCAGCATGAACGTGAACCCGCCCGACGTGCCGATGCCCGGAATCGTCGGCGGCGAAAACGCGAATGCCGTCGCCTCAGGCAATTTTCCAAGCTCCTGGTTCAAATGCGAGCGAATCGCCGCCATTTGTTCCTCCGCCTTCTTGCGCTGGTTCCAGGGCTTTAACGTCACGAAAAAAAACGCGTTGTAAGTGGCCTGTACCTGGCTTTGCAGGCTGAAGCCAAGGACGGTCGTGTAAAACTGGACGCCGGGAGTGTCTTTCAGAATGGCCTCGACCTTGCGGCAGACGTCGCTCGTGCGCTCGAGCGAGGCGGCGTAGGGCAACTGCACGTTCACGAAGGCGTAGCCCTGGTCTTCCTCCGGCAAAAACGAAGTGGGCAATCGTGAACCGAGAAAAATCGCCGTGCCGCCGATGATGACCAGAAAAATCACGCTCATCACCGTTTTGCGAATCAGAACCGCCGCCACGGCCACGTATTTGTCCCGCGCCCTGTCGAAGGTGCGGTTGAACCAATCGAAGAATTTTCGCAGCGGCCCGTGCGTCTTTTGCGGCTTTAGCAATTTCGCCGCCAGCGCCGGGCTCAACGACAAGGCGTTGAAGGCGGAAATAGCCACGGAGATGGCGATGGTCAGCGCGAATTGCTGGTAAAGCCGGCCAGTAATGCCCGGGATGAAAACAGTCGGGATAAAAACGGCCGCAAGAATCAGCGCCAGCGCCACAACCGGGCCGGCCACTTCGTGCATGGCTTTCAATGCCGCGTCGTGCGGTGAAAAACCTTCCTCCAGATGACGCTCCACTGCTTCGACGACCACGATGGAATCATCCACCACGAGGCCAATCGCGAGCACGAGGCCGAACATGGAAAGCGTGTTGATGGAAAAGCCGAAAATGGGAAACAGCGCGAATGTGCCAATGAGCGAAACCGGCACGGCGAGCAAGGGAATGAGCGAG
>DASXHY010000178.1:0-6000 GCA_036488095.1 Verrucomicrobiia bacterium
CGCCGGTCTCCACGCCGACGGCGCGGATGACGGCGAAGCTGGCGTCGCGCATGATTTGATATTCCTTGTCGGTCAGGGTCTGGATGGGCGCGACGGTGATGCTGTCGCCGGTGTGGATGCCCATGGGGTCGAAGTTTTCGATGGAGCAAATGATGACGCAATTGTCGGCTTTGTCGCGCATCACTTCCATTTCGTATTCCTTCCAGCCGAGCAGGGATTCCTCGATGAGCACTTCGGACACGGGCGAAAGTTCGATGCCGCGTTTGGCGATTTCCTCGAATTCGTCGCGGTTGTAGGCGATGCCGCCGCCGGTGCCACCGAGGGTGTAGGCGGGGCGGATGATGAGGGGCAACCGGCCAATTTTGTCGGCGACAGCGCGGGCTTCGTCCATGTTGTGGGCGGTGCCGGAAATGGGAACGTCGAGGCCGATGCTCAACATGAGGTCTTTGAAGACTTGGCGGTCTTCGCCTTTCTCGATGGCTTCGGCTTTGGCGCCGATCATTTCGACGCCGTATTTTTCGAGCACACCGCTCTCGTGGAGTTTCATGGCGGTGTTGAGGGCGGTTTGGCCCCCGAGAGTGGGAAGTAAAACGAGTTTGCCTTTCGCTCCCATTTTTTTCATTTCATCGAGCTCGCGGACGATGATTTTTTCCACGGCTTCGGGCGTGATGGGTTCGATGTAGGTGCGGTCGGCAAACTCGGGGTCGGTCATGATGGTGGCCGGGTTGGAGTTGACGAGGACCACGCGGTAGCCTTCCTCGCGGAGGGCCTTGCACGCTTGCGTGCCGGAATAATCGAACTCGCACGCCTGGCCGATGATGATAGGCCCAGCGCCGATGATGAGGACGGAATGAATGTCAGTGCGTTTCGGCATAGTTAAACCGCCGCAGATTGAACACGAATCCGGCGCAAAATGGAAAGAGAATCTTGCGCGCGGGGGCGATAATCAGCGTCCCGGTGCGGATTCGTCCATGGCCGGAGCCAGCACGATGTCGGCGGGAATTGCCTTTGCAGGAGTGGAATTGGCCGCGGGCCGTTGGGTGGCGCGTTTGAAGAAGGAGCGGGCGGGCAACTCGATGTACCGGTAGGAGAGCCCGGACAAAAGGATGAGCAACGCAGTCGTCAGCGAATAAACCAGTGCGGTCGCGGCGGTGTGGGAAAGGCCGGATCGCGCGACGAGCGGCATGATTTGGCGGGTAAAACAAAGGAGCAACAGGGGATGAACCAGGTAGATGGAGTAGGAGATTTCTCCGAGGTAGCCAAAAAGAAGATTGAATCCACGCACGAAAGGGCCGCGAAGGCAGGTGGCAGTGGGAATGACGATGCTGAATGAAAGCACGCATGCGAGGTCGCGCCATGCTTTGACCGGCACAAATAATAATGAGGCAATGGCGCAGAGAAATGCTCCGGCGCCGACCGCCGTCGCCAACCGCGCGCCCGGTCGCCAACGATTGCAGATTTCGTAATAACAAATGCCGAGAATAAATTCCGGAAGGCACCGCGAGAATGTGTGAACGTCGAGCATTTGATAACCGGGGCGAAAAAAGACCACAGAATAGAGTGCAAATGCCGAAAAGAGAAGGGCGGCGCCAATCCTCCAGGGTTTTTCCGCGCGAATCCAGTGTATCAGGAAAGGGGCAAAAATATACGCTGCACCTTCGCTGCCGATTGACCAGGAGACAGGATTCTGCCCGGGCCATCTGGGCAGGAAGTTGAGCGCAAAAATTTCGTGGAGGTAACCTCGTACTGGCCATTTGCTGAGAAGCAAGCCGGTCAACAAAAGGTACAAGCCGCAGGTAAAAAAATACAAGGGATAGACGCGGCCGAATCTGGCCCAGAAGAAATTTCGGAAACTCTTCGGCCGAAAATTGGGGTAAAACCAGTCACGATAAACGTGCGTCAGCACGTAGCCGCTCAGGATGAAGAAAAAATCCACGCCAAGGTATCCCCAACTCAGGACCCGCAGAAACGGGAGATAGAACCCAAGATGCATGTGAAAAATCAGCAAGGCGGCCACTCCGCGCATTTCCGTGAGCAGAGGGAGGCTTGTCGGCTTGGCACCGGCTGGAGTCATACGCCCTCGATTCTCAACCAAAGACGGCTTTTTTTCAAGTGGAAGGTGAATCAGCGAAGGATATTTCGACTGGAAAATTGTTTTGCATTTCCTCGGACTGCGCGCATGTTTTGCGCGAGCCGGCAATGACCTCAGGAATTATCCGCGCGGCCAACTCAATTCAAAAAAACATGCAGCCGGAAGATGTTTCAAAGCCCTTGAATGCGCCGCCGACGGGTCTTTCCGACCCGGAACGGTGGGTGGAGTTGTACGGCGATTACCTTTTCAAGTATGCGCTGATGCGTTTGCGCGATGCCGTGAAGGCGGAGGACGCGGTGCAGGAAACTTTCCTGGCGGCGATCAAAGGCGGCAGAAGCTTTGCGGGCCGGTCGGCGGAAAAGAGCTGGTTGGTGGGGATTTTGAAAAACAAGATTTACGATCATTTCCGCAAAGCGAGCCGGGAGACGTCGTTCACCGATTTGGAATTTTATGTGGACGAGGAAAGCGACCGTTTTGTGGCGGACGGCCTCGGCAAGGGCGGCTGGATACACGAGCTCGGCCCGCAGGACTGGCCGGACCCGGGCGCGAACCTGGATAGCGAGGCGTTTTGGAAGGCCTATCGCGATTGCGCGGGCAAGCTTCCGAAAAATGTGGCCGCGGTTTTTAATTTGCGGGAGGTGGACGGCGTTGAGAGCAAGGAAGTGTGCGCGCTGCTGGATATTTCGGAAAATAATTTGTGGGTGATGCTGCATCGCGCCCGGATGGCGTTGCGGCGCTGCCTGGAAACGAATTGGTTTGGCAAAAACGCGTAATTTGGAAAACTGTGTAAGGTTTTGCCGCGTCGCGCGACCAAGCTAATAACGCAGCGAAGATGCCGCCTGTGAAAAAGATAATCGATGTCCTGAAATCCGGCTGTGGCGCGTTGCTGCCGACCTGCCGGGATGCCTCCTGGCTGCAATCCGAGGCGCTGGACAAGAAGCTGTCTTTCTCAAAAAGGTTCGGGTTGTGGCTTCATTTGTTGATTTGCAAGTGGTGCCGGCGTTACGGCAAACAAATCCGTTTTCTGCGCTCGGCGGCGCAGCAATGTCCCGACCATTTGACGGAGGCTATGCCGCAGAAGCTTTCCGCAGAAGCGCGCGAGCGGATCCGGCAGCGGTTGCAATCGGAGAAGTAGTGGGAAGGAGGCAAATATGGAGACAGGCAGGATGCCTGTCTTACGTTTTCGCGGTAGAAAATCCGGGGAAAGCTCGATAAAGTCAGGCATGAAATCACGCGCTTCCTCATTTATTCCAACGCTCGGTTTTGCCATGGTGCTGGTTTCCGCCGCAGGCTCGCGCGGCTCGGAGGTCCCCATGACTCCCAAACATCCGGTCACCAACACGTATTTTGGCACGAGCGTGGTGGATAATTATCAATGGTTGGAGAATTTTGACGACCCGGCGGTCCGGGCGTGGAACGCGGCGGAGAACAATGCCAGCCGCGCGTATTTGGACAAGTTGCCGGCGCGCGAGCGGGTGGCGGAGCAGTTAAAGAAACTTTATTCCGCGGCTTCGGCGAATTATTCCGGTTTGCAATACCGCCCGGGAATTATTTTCGCGCTCAAATTCAAACCGCCGGCGCAACAGCCGTGGTTGATTATGCTTAAATCGCTGGATGACACCGCGTCTGAACGCGTGGTGCTGGACCCAAACAAGCTGAATCCCAAGGGCACGACGGCGATGGATTTTTTTGTGCCGTCGCATGATGGTAAAAAAGTCGCGGTGTCGTTGTCGGAGAATGGCAGCGAGGACGGCACGCTGTTTATCTACGATGTGGAGACCGGCCGGGCGTTGCCGGATAAAATCCCGCGCGTGCAATATCCGACGGGCGGTGGAAGCGTGGCGTGGAACGCCGATGACACGGGCGTTTATTACACGCGCTATCCGCACACGGGCGAGCGCGCGGCGGACGATTTGAATTTTTATCAGCAGGTTTATTTTCATCGTCTCGGCGAGCCGGTGGAACAGGACCATTATGAGCTGGGAAAGGATTTTCCGCGCATCGCGGAAATTGTGTTGGAATCCAGCCGGGACGGGCGTTATTTGCTGGCGACGGTGGCGAACGGGGACGGCGGCGAGTACGCGCATTACCTGCTGGGGCCGGAAAATCAATGGCGACAACTCACGCGTTTTAGCGACCAGATCAAGGACGGCGTGTTTGGACGCGACGGTGCGCTTTATTTCCTTTCGCGACAGGATGCGCCGCGCGGGAAAATTCTGCGGATGCCGCTGGACGCGTTGGGAGCGGGCCAAAACGCGAGTTTCACTGTCACGGCTGCCGGGACCGCACCGCTTTCCTACCAATGGTTCAATGGATCGAATAGTGTTGGCTCCAATACGCCTAACCCAGGAAACGCGCCCAATCTCTTCTATCAGTGGTTCAACGGGTCGAATAGCGTTGGTTCCGTGACAAATTCGGCAACCGTTGTCGTTCCGGAAAGCGACGCGGTAATTGAGGATTTTTGTGCTTCGGCGAGCGGGTTGTACGTGCAGGACCTCGTCGGAGGGCCGTCGCAAATTCGATTTTTTAACTTGAAGAATCCGGATCAAAAACCGGCCATCGTGCCGTTGATGCCGGTTTCTGCGGTGCAAGGAATGCTTTGCCCGGAGGGAGACGAGCTTTTCTTTCGCAACGTGAGTTATATCCAGCCGTATGTCTGGATGGCTTATGATCCGGCTTCAGGGAAGGCGCGCGCGACGGCGCTGGCGGGGACGTCGCCGGCGGATTTCAGCGACATGGAAGTGGTGCGCGAGTTTGCAACTTCGAAGGACGGCACGAAGATCCCATTGAACATTATTCGTAAGAAGGGGACGGCGCAGAACGGTAATAATCCCACGTTGCTGTACGGCTACGGCGGTTATTCCATCAGTTTGTCGCCGAGTTTCAGTGTAGGGCGGCGGGTGTGGTTTGATCAGGGCGGTATTTATGTAGTGGCCAATATTCGCGGCGGCGGGGAGTTTGGCGAGGAATGGCACAAGGCGGGAAATTTGACACGGAAACAAAACGTATTCGATGACTTCGCGGCGGCGGCGGAATATCTCATCGGCACTCGATATACCTGGCGCGACAGACTGGCGGTGGAAGGCGCGAGCAACGGCGGGCTTTTGATGGGCGCATTTTTGACGCAGCGCCCGGACCTGGTGCGCGCGGTGGTGTCGCACGTGGGGATTTACGATTCGCTGCGGACGGAACTGGAGCCGAACGGCGCGTTCAATGTCACTGAGTTCGGCACAGTGAAGGACCCGGACCAATTCAAGGCGTTGTACGCGTATTCGCCGTATCATCATGTGGTGAATGGGACGCATTACCCGGCAGTGCTGTTTCTCACGGGCGATCATGACGGGCGCGTGAACCCTTACAACTCGCGTAAGATGACGGCGCGGCTCCAGGAAGCGAATAAATCGAAATATCCAATTTTATTGCGCACGACCGCCAATGCCGGGCATGGCATGGGCACGGGATTGGACGAGCGCATTGCGGAGGAGGCGGATGTGTATGCGTTTCTTTTTGACCAGTTGGGGATGAAGTATCGGCCGTGAGTGAGAAGCAAAATGTTATAGTAGTCAGTTCTGATCCCTTTATTATGGAATTAAATGAAAAAGCTTGGGCCAAGGCGTTGGCGATCCGTCTTTCTGGAGATTTGTCGAAATACGGCATTCAAGGTTCCACTGTTGCCGTAACAGACGGCAAAAAACTTGCCTACAGGTGCGAGATTCTCGGGTATTCCAACGACGACGAAGGGGAGCCTGAACTTTCGAAATACGAGACTGATTTATTACTCAGCGACAAGGAGTCCGATGGTCGCTGGATTCCTCGTGTTGTCATAGAATGCAAACTGAAAACAACCACGCACGATGCGCTGACTTACAGCGCAAAAGCAGCGACTCATAAAAACGTCCATCCTTACC
>DASXHY010000218.1:0-6605 GCA_036488095.1 Verrucomicrobiia bacterium
GCCACGTGATGATCGGGTTCGTTGCCGTGGGAATACATTCCGATCACGCCCGTGACGTCCGGGATTGAGCCCAGGTTGGGAATGGTTTGCTTCGTGTCGAACATCTCATCGAGCCGGGCCGTGAATTTGTCGTCCCCGCCCAATTTCGCAATCAACCCGGGCACATTCTGCGGGACGAAGAAATTATATTGCCAGGCATTGGCCTCGGTATATTCGTTGAAGTTGATGCTGTTTTGCTCCTTTTCGTCAAACGGCGTCACCCAACTGCCGTCCGCATTCTTTCCGCGCATGAAACCGGTCGAAGGATCGAAGACATTTTCCCATGTGTCCGAGCGTTTGGCGTATTTTTGCGCGGCATCGTCCTGGCCGAGCATTTTGGCGAACCGGCCGATGCAGGCGTCGTCATAAGAATATTCGAGGACTTTGGAGACGCTCTGCACGCCGTCGCCGGTGGGGATATAACCTTTGTCGCGATAGGAATCCATCTGCTCGCGGTTCCGGTCCGTGGAGGCGATCATGTCGTGAAGCGCTTCCTGGGCGTCCCATTCGCGAAAACCTTTCCGGTAAGCGTCCACAATCACCGGAATGGCGTGGTTGCCGATCATGCACCAGGTTTCCTTGCCGCCCTCGGGCCAGACGGGAAGGGTTTGATGATTATAAATCGTGAAGTGCGCGAGCATCGTCTTGATGAAGTCATTCACATGCTCCGGCTGCGCGAGGGTGATCAACGGATTTTCCGCACGGAAGGTATCCCACAACGATAGTTCCGTATAATATTTGAAACCATTGGCCTGGTGTACCTGCCCGTCCGGCCCGCGGAATTGTCCATCCACATCGCTCAACAACGTGGGCGCAACCATCGTGTGATACAGCGAGGTGTAAAAGGTTTTGGCGAGATGCTCGTCGGTGGTCTTGACCTGGACGGCGCTCAAGGCGTCATTCCATTGTTTGCGCGCGGATTTCTCGACTGAATCAAAATCCCAATTGGGAATTTCCGCGTGCAGATTTTTGCGCGCGCCCTCGACGCTCACGGTCGACAAGCCAACCCGGACTTTGATCTGCTCGCCGGCCTTGGTTTTGAAATCAAAATGTCCCTTGGTTTCCCTGCCGGTGGTTTGTTTGCCAGCCACGTCCTTGTCCGCCTGCGCGACTCCCGAGGAATCAAACGGCCGCGAAAATTCCATCACGAAATAATACACCTTGCTCCCGCCCCAACCATCGCTGCGGCGATAACCACTGGCTGTATGGTCGTCTTCGACGGTCAACTGCGCGCCCTTCACGTTGTTGCCAACGCCGTGTTGCAAATCCACGATTACATGGCCGGCATCCGAAGCTGGAAAAGTATAACGATGAAAACCCGCGTGCGCAGTAGCGGTCAGTTCGACCTTCACGTTGTAATCCGGCAGCACGACTTCGTAATAGCCCGGGCGCGCCGTTTCCTGGTCATGAGAAAACCGCGCCTGATAACCCTCGCCCGGCTTGCTGCCGGGGACCAGTTTCAATTGCCCAACCGTCGGCATCAGCAGGATATTGCCGAGATCCGGGCAACCGGTCCCGGTGAGATGGTTGTGGGTGAACCCGAGAATGCTGCTGTCGGAATAATGATAGCCGCCGCAGCCGTCCCAGCCGTTGTCGCGCGTGTCGGGCGAGAGTTGCACCATGCCGAAAGGCACCGTGGCGCCGGGATAAACGTGCCCGTGCGCGTCTGTGCCGATCAGCGGATTCACTTCATCCACGGGCGATTTGGCGTGACAGGCAATAATCATTCCCAGGACGGAAATGCCGGAGAGAAGACCCACCGCTGTTTTTTTCATAAATAATTTTTTCATAAAATTTCTGTGGCGCCGCATTTTTTCCGTAGGAGACGAGGTAACGAGTCTCTGATTTTTTATTCATACCAGTCAGAGACTCCTCACGTCGTCTCCTACTTTTTAAAAACGATTACTAAACGCCGAGTTGTTTTTTCACCGTGCCGAATGCCTCGATCGCCATTTCCAAATCCTCGCGCGAATGCGCCGCGGACATTTGCGTGCGAATGCGCGCTTTTCCCTGCGGCACGACCGGGTACGAAAATCCCATGACATAAACGCCTTCCTGCAACATGGCGTCGGCAAATTTCCCCGCGAGGGCCGCGTCCCCCAGCATCACGGGACAAATCGGGTGCGTTCCGGGAAGGATATTAAAGCCCATCCGCGACATTCCTTCACGGAAAAATTTCGCGTTGGCTTCGAGCTTGTCGCGCAGCGCGGTCGATCCGGTTAACAGTTCCAGCACTTTCAACGTGGCTCCAACGATAGCTGGAGCCAGCGTATTCGAAAACAGATATGGCCGCGAGCGCTGGCGGAGATAGTCGATGATCTCGCGTCGCCCACTCACATAACCGCCGCTCGCGCCGCCCAACGCTTTGCCGAGCGTGCCGGTGAGCACGTCCACGCGGCCCATGACGTGATGATGCTCATGGGTGCCGCGCCCGGTTTTGCCCATGAACCCGACCGCGTGGGAATCATCCACCATCACGAGCGCGCCGTATTCCTCGGCGAGATCGCAAATGCCCTTCAGATTCGCAATTGAGCCGTCCATGGAAAAAACGCCGTCGGTGGCGATCATTTTGAATCGCGCGTTTCCCGCGTCGTTCAATTTCGCCTCCAGATCAACCATGTCGTTGTTCTGGTAGCGATGCCGTTGCGCTTTGCAGAGGCGGACGCCGTCGATGATGCTCGCGTGGTTCAGTTCATCCGAGATGATGGCGTCTTCCGCGCCGAGCAGCGTCTCGAACAAACCGGTATTGGCATCGAAGCACGAGGAATAAAGAATCGTGTCTTCGGTGCCGAGAAATTCGCTGAGTTTTTTTTCCAATTCCTTATGGATCGCCTGCGTGCCGCAAATAAAACGGACGCTGGCCATGCCGTAGCCCCATCGGTCAATCGTCTCCTTCGCCGCCGCCGCCACGGCGGGATGCTGCGCCAGGCCGAGGTAATTGTTCGCGCAGAGGTTCAGCACCGGCTTGCCGTTCGCCACCTGGATCATCGCGTTTTGCGGCGTGACGATGACGCGCTCATTTTTGTAAGTGCCCGCGGCGTGGATGCCGTCGAGCAGCGCGTTGAGGTGGTTTTGAAAAGCTGTTTGCATTAGCTGACCGGCGCTTTCTGCGGCTGCCGCCAATTTAAAATGACCTTGCCGGACTGGCCGGACAACATCGCGTCGAATCCCTTTTGGAATTCGGTGTAATGCATCCGGTGCGTGATAACCGGTTGGATATCCAGCCCGCTTTGCAGCATCACCGTCATCTTGTACCACGTTTCATACATCTCGCGGCCGTAAATGCCCTTGAGCGTGAGCATCGAGAAGATAACCGTCCGCCAATCAATCGCCATTTCCTTTTCGGGAATGCCGAGGATCGCAATTTTTCCGCCGTGACTCATGTTCGCGAGCATGTCCTGGAATGCCGAGACGTTGCCGGACATCTCGAGGCCGACATCGAAGCCCTCCACCATGCCGAGCTGCTTTTGCACATCCTTCAAGTTTTGTTTGCGGGGATCGACGGCGAGCGTCACGCCCATTTTGCGCGCCAACTCGAGCCGGTATTCGTTGACGTCGGTGATCACAACGTAACGCGCGCCCGCATGCCGCGCCACCGCTGCCCCCATAATGCCGATCGGGCCCGCGCCGGTAATTAAAACGTCCTCACCCAGCACGGGAAATGACAACGCCGTGTGCACCGCGTTGCCGAATGGATCGAAAATCGAAGCCACATCGCGGTCTATTCCGGGCGAATGCACCCACACATTCGACATCGGCAACGAAATGTATTCGGCGAACGCGCCGGCGCGGTTGACACCCACGCCTTTGGTATCGGCGCACAAATGACGCCGTCCCGCGAGGCAGTTCCGGCAATGCCCGCACACCACGTGCCCTTCCCCGCTGACCACCTGGCCGGGGAAAAAATCTTTGACGTTGGAACCGACCTCCACGATTTCGCCGACGAATTCGTGGCCGACCACCAATGGCACCGGGAGGGTTTTCCTGGCCCATTCGTCCCATTTATATATATGCACGTCCGTCCCGCAAATGCCGGTCCGGTCCACACGGATCAAAACGTCATTGATGCCGATCCGGGGTTCGGGGACATCTTCGAGCCACAAACCCGGTTCGGATTTTGCCTTAACCAATGCTTTCATCGTGATTTTTTTGTTCGCTTCAGCCGAGACGATTCAGTTCAAACCGCAGATGAACGCAAATGGACGCAGATTCTGAAAGGCAAATGCATCTCCCAATTTCCCATCTGCGTTCATCTGCGTTCATCTGCGGTTGTCCATCTGCATAGTTTCAGCCTTAGTGCGTCATCGACGGCGGTGCGGCATCCGACGCGCTGCCCCAGTTGGGATTCGGCTGCGGGCCCATCTTAAAAACAAACGTGCCGCCGTTGGCGATATTCGAATGATGGAACCATGGCTTATTCCACGGCTGGCCGTTCAAGGTCGCGGATTGGATATAAATGCTTTTATCGGAATTATCATCGGCCTCGACGACCAAATCCTTGCCATTGCCCATGTGCATCGTGACTTTGTCAAAAAGCGGCGAGCCGATGATGTAAGCGCCGCTGGATGGATCCACGGTGTAAAATCCCATCGCGCTAAAGACATACCACGAGGAAGTCGAGCCCTGATCGTCCATTCCGGGAAATGCCAGGCCCCATTTATCGCTGCCGTACATCAGGCGCAGGATTTTGCGGGTCAATTCCTGCGTCTTCCACGGCTGCCCGGCATAATCATAATAATAGGCCGTTTGCTGGTCCGGTTGATTGCCCTGGCAATACAGGCCGATCAGGCCGGTGACGTCGCGAGCGATGCCTTTGGGGTTGTAAGGCGTGTTGAAAAATTCATCGAGTTTCTTTTGGAATTTTTCGCGTCCGCCCACCAGGTTGATCAGGCCTTGAACGTCGTGCGGCACCAGCCAGAAGTTTTGCCAGCCGGTGGCTTCCTTCATCATGTAATTATAATAGGGCTCGCGCGGGTCAAAGGGAGAAATCCACGTGCCATCCTCATTCCGTCCGCGCATGAACCCGGTCGAGGGGTCATACACATTCGTGTAATTGTGCGCGCGGGCGAGGAACAATTTGTAATCGTCGTCATGGCCAAGTTTTTTGGCGTATTGCGCCATCGCGTAATCGTCCCAGCTATATTCCAAGGTTTTGTCCACGCCCGCGTTTCCGCCGGCTTCAGGCGGGCTGGGATGTTCCATGAAAATATCGTGCACCCAGCCCTTGGCCTCATATTCGGCGAGGTTGCCGCGCGGGCCGGCGGGGTCCAGGGCATTTTTGCGCAGAAAGGGATAAACGGCAGCGTAATCGAACGGCAATCCGCGCTCCCAATCGCCCAGATACGTGAGCACCGCGTGATCGCCGTAAAATGACGTGTGCATCCAGCCGGATTCGCGCGCCATCTCCAGGTGCGTGCGGAGGATGTTCGTTTTCACGTCGGGCTCGAGCAAGGTGAGGAGCATGGTCTGATTGCGCCCGGTGTCCCAGAATGCCATCGGGCTGTAGCGATCGTATTCGGCGACGCCGCCATCCTGCCCGCGAAGAGGGTCGCCTTTTTTCGTGATAAGCCACGGCGTCATCAGGGAATTGTAGAGCGTGGAATAAAAAAGCATTCGCTCCTTTTCTGTGCCACCCTGGACCTCGATCAAATTGAGCTTTTTGCTCCACACATCTTCTGCGTGATGATGGACGTCGTCGAAATTGGCGGAGTCAGCCGCCAGTTGTGCTTCAGCGGCCTCAAAGGTGCGGCCCGCCGCGATGCGCACAACAACCTGCTCGCCGGCGGTCGTGGAGAATTGCAGATAAGAGCCGGCGTAGCTGCCGGATTCGGAGCGCGAATCCGGTCGAGTGACATCATCCCGCCGCACGCGGGCACCCTCGAGTTGCGGCTGATTTTGCCGGAATGTGCCAAACGCCTTGAACGGTTTGGAAAACTCAGCCACAAATGAGGCCCCCCCAAAACTTCTGCGCCCGCCGCGAGTGCTATGTCCGCGAACGATGTGATCGCCAACGATTTCAATCGAGTTTTCTCCGGCCCCAAGGTCCATCAGCACCACGCCGCGCTGTGTTTCGGGAAACGTGAATCGATAATAGGCGGTGCGTTCAGTCGTGGTCAGTTCAGTGCGAATTCCGCTGTCGGGGAAAAACACGCTGTAATATCCCGGCGACGCTTTTTCCGAAGCTTTGTCGTACGGCGAAGCGTAGCTGCGATCGGGCGGCACGGTCCAATCGCCGGCCAGCGGCATGATGGTCAGGCCGGGGCCGGAAAAGCCAATCATTGTCTGCCGCGAATGGATATAGGGATAGATGATGCCGTGATTGCCCGCCGCCTCGGTCAAATCCTTGTTGATCGGCCCGAGCAAAATGTTGTGGTGCGGCAAGCCCGGACCCGGGAACACAAACCCGGTGTAAGCCTCCTCACCCGGCGGCGGCGCGTTGCCGAGCAACTCCGGCTTGTCCAGCGAGGCGGTGCCGACCAGCGGGTTGGCATATTCCACCGGCGTTTTGCCGAATACAGCGTAGCCGCCGAAAATGCAAAATAGAAACGCAACAGCCAGCCGAATCG
>DASXHY010000254.1:0-4007 GCA_036488095.1 Verrucomicrobiia bacterium
GACTTCCTCGATGTCCATGCCGCCGTCGGTGCTGGCCATGATGACCGGGCGGGAGTTGCCGCGGTCGAGCAGCACGGCGAGATACAATTCTTTATCGATGTCCGGGGCCATGGATACCAACACCTTGCCGACGAGCCGGCCTTCGGCGCCGGTTTGTTTCGTGACGAGCACGTTGCCGAGCATCGCTTTGGCCATCTCAAAAACTTCATTGGCGGTCTTGCAAAGCTTCACGCCTCCTTTGAAGCCGTTCTTGAAAACGCCTTTGCCGCGTCCGCCGGAATGCACCTGCGATTTGACCACCACCATTTTTGCGCCATTGGCGAAAAGCTTTTCAGCAATCGCCTTCGCCGCGTCGGCATTGTCGCAAACATCGCTGGGAGGAATGGCTACGCCGTACTGCGCGAGAAGTTGACGCGCTTGATATTCATGAATATTCATTTGAAAGTTTTAGCAAAATGTCGAATGACGAATGACGAATTGAATGACCATTCGTCATTCGGTATTCGTCATTTATTTGGTTACTTCCGATCTTTGACCGGCACGTAATGATTCAGCGCCGGGCCGGTGTAAATCTGGCGCGGCCGGTAAATGCGCGTCGGCTCGTCCATCACTTCCTTGTGGTTCGCAATCCAGCCGGGCATGCGGCCGATGGCGAACATGACCGTGAACATTTCGACCGGGATTCCCAGCGCGCGCATGATGATGCCGCTGTAAAAATCCACGTTCGGATACAGCTTGCGCTCGACAAAATACGAATCGTGTAGGGCGGCGTCTTCGAGGCGCTTGGCGATGTCCAGCAGCGGGTCGTTGAGGCTCAATTTTGCCAGCACTTCGTCGCACGCTTTCTTGATGATCTTGGCGCGCGGGTCGTAATTTTCGTAAACGCGATGGCCGAAACCCATGAGTTTCTTGCCGCTCGTTTTGTCCTTGGCGGCGGCAATGAACCGCGAGCCGTCATCGCCCGTCTTGTGAATTTGTTCGAGCATTTCGAGCACTGCCTGGTTGGCGCCGCCGTGCAGCGGTCCCCACAGCGCGCACACGCCCGCCGCCGTGCTGGCAAAAAGATTAGCCTTGCTCGAGGCCACCATGCGCACGGTTGACGTGGAACAATTTTGCTCGTGGTCGGCGTGCAGCACAAAAATCAGGTCGAGCGCCTTTACGATTTCCGGCTTCAACTCATAATCCTTGTACGGCAGCGAAAACATCATGTGCAGGAAGTTCGCCGTGTATTTGTAATCCGGTTTTGGATAGATGATCGGCAGCCCGCGGGATTGCCGATGCGCGAACGCCGCAATCGTGCGCACTTGCGAGATCAACCGCGCCACCTGCACCTGGAAGGCATCGGGGTTGTCGGCCGAAAACAAATCCGTATCGAAGCAGCCGGCGGCATTGATCATCGAGGACAGAATTGCCATCGGATGCGCCGTGTTGGGAAATCCCTCGAAATTGTGCTTCATGCTCTCATGGAGCAGTTCGTGTTCGGTCAGCAGGTCGGAAAACTTGCGCAGCTCGGCGCTGGTGGGCAGGTGGCCCCAAATCAGCAAGTGTGACACTTCCATGAAAGTTGATTTCTCCGCGAGTTCCTCGATCGGAATACCGCGATAGCGCAGAATGCCTTTTTCGCCATCGATGAAGGTGATGGCGCTTCGGCAGGAGCCGGTGTTTCCGTAACCGTCGTCCAGCGTGATGCACCCGGTTTCGCTTCGGAGTGAGGAGATATCGATGCCGCGTTCGTGTTCAGTGCCCTCGACAATCGGGAATTGGTAGCTTTTTCCGTTTAATTTCAGTTCGGCATTATTTTCCATATTCGTCACAACTTCCTTCAGAAATCTGCAAGCGCAAAAACTATTGAAAAGCGCAAATTCAAGCAATCACAAACGGCATTTCTCTTGAATAAAAATTCCCGCGCGTGCAGAGTGCGCGCCGTGAAAAAAGCAGCTTTCGCAATCCTGCTCATCCTGTTCCTCGCGCCCGGGTTGACCGTGTCCGCGAGCGGCGCGCGGCTCCGGCCCAACTACGTTTCGCTCAATGAATGGGCGCGCGCCAATGTGTTTGCCGCGCATTGGATCGAGCGCGACAAAACGCTGGAGTTAACCGGACGCGGAGATCGTCTCGTGTTCAATGTCGACTCGCGTTCCGACGCTCGCCGCGCGCAAATAAATGGCGTGCAGGTCTGGCTCGCGTTTCCCGTTCTGGACCAGAACGGCTCGGTCTTGATTTCACAAGTGGACCTCGCGGATACGTTGGGGCCGATCCTGTCGCCGCCCAGGATTCCGCGCGGCATCAATATCAGGACCATTTGCCTCGATCCCGGCCATGGCGGGAAAGATCCGGGCAATCGCGCGGGTTCGAACGAGGAAAAAAAATACACGCTTCTGCTCGCCCAGGAGGCGGCCGCCCAGTTGAGGGTGTTGGGTTTCAAGGTCTATCTGACGCGCAGCAGCGATACGTTTGTGGACTTGCCGATGCGGCCGGAGATTGCCCGCCGGCGCGGGGCGGATTTATTCGTAAGCCTGCATTTCAATTCCACTGAAGAGGCCCGCAATGAAGTTCGAGGCGTGGAGATTTTCTGCTGCAGCCCCGCCGGCGCCACTTCCACCAACGCTCGCGGCGAAGGCGACACTCGCTGGGTGGTCGGAAATCGCAACGACGAAAAAAACATGCTGCTCGCCTACGAGATGCAGAGGGCTTACGGAAAAAATCTGGCCGTGGAGGACCGCGGCGTGAAACGCGCGCGGTTCCAGGTATTGCGCGAGGCGACCATGCCCGCGATTTTGATTGAAGGCGGTTTCATGTCGCATCCGTCCGAAGGAAAAAAAATTTACGATCCGGCTTATCGTAAACAGATGGCGCGGGCGATTGTGAATGGGATTCTGGGTTACAAAAAAGTGGTGACGAGGTGAGAAAATTTTTTACAGAAGGGAACGAAGAAAACGAAGGATAAAATTCAAAAATAAAAAAACGCGGCATTAAATTCGCGCCCCGGGTCCGTCTGCGCGTTTTGAGTAAGCCGCCTTTGTTTCCTTCGTTTCCTTCTGTAAAAACCTTGCTGCTTAATCCGCTTTGCTTTTGCCACCGCGTTTACCACCGCCGGCGATCATAATCGTGCCGGTGATGACACCGACCGCGAAGAATCCGAAATACATCAACGCTGCGGGGACTTTTTCCGTCTTCTTCAACAGCGGCGGCATCGAAAGCTCGACGTCCTGGCGATTGTTCATGCCCATGATGACGAGCAGCGAGAGAATTGCGATGACGAAAATCGTTTTCAGCAGCAATTTAGGATTCATAGCTCAAGTGGCCGGAGCGTAGTACAACGGATTCGGAAACGCAAAGGGATTTCAGAAGTCAATCGTGAAACGTGAGACGTGAAAAGCGGATTGCCCGTCATTCACGTTTCACTTTGGACTTTGAACTTGGGACGTTGGACTTTAGTTTGCGCACGTGAGCATCGTCACGAAGACCGGAGACAAGGGCACGACCGCGCTGATGTACGGCCGGCGTGTACCGAAGAATCATCCGCGCGTCGAGGCTTACGGCGCGGTGGACGAGCTGAATTCGGTGCTCGGCCTGGCGCGCGCAACGGCGGAACATGAACTTGTACGCGAGAATTTATTGCGCATCCAAAACGAACTCGTCGTGCTGATGGGCGAGCTCGCAACGGCTCCGGAGGATTTGGCGCGTTACCTGAAGGACGGGTTTTCTCAACTCGGCGCAGA
This sequence comes from Verrucomicrobiia bacterium, assembly GCA_036488095.1. GTDB lineage: Bacteria > Verrucomicrobiota > Verrucomicrobiia > Limisphaerales > DASXHY01 > DASXHY01. Next base: position 3,720 of record DASXHY010000254.1, read on the forward strand.
CAAGACGGCGTTGCTCGAAAAACTCGTGGCTCAAATCGAGCCAAAAATTTCATTTAAGGATTGGGTGATGCCGGGAGCCACGCTTCACGGCGCGGCGCTCGATTCGGCGCGCGTGGTCTGCCGGCGTGCGGAACGGCGCGTTTGCTCGCTTCAGGATGCGGGGGAATTGGGGAACGTCGAAATCATCGTGTACCTGAATCGACTGGCGGATTTGCTTTGGCTCTTGGCGCGTTGGGTCGAACTGAAGCATTCGTAAAAAAAGGTAGGAGACGAGGTGACGAGTCTCTA
>DASXHY010000276.1:0-2982 GCA_036488095.1 Verrucomicrobiia bacterium
ATGCGGGGTCAGGCTGAATAGTCCCAGCGGGAAGGCCTGGAAGCCGCTGAGCAGATTCGATGTTATGCTCGCCGACCCCACCGAAGCAATGGTGGCCAAGCCGGGATTGATGGTCACATCGCCTAAATGGATCGTAAACGCCTCCCCAACCGAGATGTCAAAGCTGCTGATCGCCAGGCTGAAGATTCCCGACCCGATAACCGACGTGCTGACGGAGTTGACCGTGGTGGTGTCGATGAGGTCGAAGGAGCCATGCAGGCCGGCAAAGTTCAGGTTCAAAAACGAGATGCCCGGGAACAACTGAATATTGCCCGCCGTAAACTCTAGTGACCCAGTAGAGTGTGCCGCATCGTCGAACTTCAAATTGAACTGCGTAACCGAAAACGAAGTTGTCCCGGTGGCTTTGAAAAAGTTCCCGATGGTGATCGGCGAAGTCGAGGACAAGGTGAAGTCATCGAAACTGAAACCGTCCGGGTGGAGGTTGAAATTGGTCAGGGTGGCCGTCGGCAAGCCGGTGAAGAGCGGCGACTTTGCCGTGGCGCTGGCCACAGTCGCCACAGTCTGGGTGACACCCGAACCTGCGTCGTAAATGAAACTGAAGCTTGAGGCGGTAATCGTCAGGGCCTGGCCGATGCTCAAGTTCAGATTGTTGACCGTCAGGGAAAAGGCGTGGCTGTTTTGGGGAACCGTGCCGATGATGTAAGTCCCCGAAATCGAACCGGTGGTGGCGCTGAAATTCTGTCCTGAATAAACCGAACCCGAAGTGGCGCCCACGGTAACCGTGCCGCTCCACACGCTGTTGGTTTCGGTGGCGCTGAAGGTGAGTGTAACTCCGTTAAGCTGAAGGAAATTGCCAACGGTAAGGGAACCGGAAACCGCCGGACTGCCGGAATAGGTGCCGCTTTGACCAGCGAGGATTTGCTGAACAAACGTAACGAAATCAGTGGAAACTGGAGGATTTGCCTGCGAAATAGGGCCTTTAACGGGCGGTGCGTTCGCGGCTTTCAGCGTTTTAACCAATTGCTGAGTATGCACACTGCCGGTGGAACCGGTCGTGGCTGTCGCTGAAATTGTCGTCGGCGCCGAAGGCTGCGTCGTGGTCGAGGCGGTGCGAGTGGCCGATTGTTTCTGCGCCTGGACTTGCTGGGACGCGGTCGTGGTTGGCGTCTCGGCCACCGGTTGCGGTTTTGCCGCCGCCGGTTTGCTCTCCGTTCGCGAAATCGATTCGTGATGATCCGCCGCCGCGGGAGTCAGCGCTTCGCCATGGACCCCATCGAAAATGCCGCCCACTTTATCCGCCGGATTATATCCCGCCGGACTGCCCGTCGTGTGGCCGGTCGAAGCCATGGTCTGGTGTTCGACGGCGAAAATTTTGTGTTCGGAAGCCGAGTGAACGGCGCTGGCCAAAGAAGCAGATGCGGCAAGAATATCCGCTGAAAGCAAAACGCGTGATTCCAGTTGTTCCAACTCGAATCGACCAGCCAACAGATCTGAACGGGTTTTACTCAAAGCATTCTAGCAACAGATTCGCGCTATGTGTCCCTTTTTTGCCACGGGTATGTCAATATAATTCTACTCGTTTTATTACGGATTAAACTCTACCAACGTTGTAGTATTTAGCTGACTTGATGATTTTTGCTCCGCTCATCCAACCGGGTCCGGCGAGGCAAAGGACAGCGCTTCGTCCAGCATTAAATCGGCATTCAAAATCTCCTGCCGCTGGCGGTAGGCAAGCTTCTGCGCCCGTTGTTGGGCCAGGCGAAAAGCGGCCTTGGACATCCGTTCCCGGGCCGGAAGATTTCGCCGCAACGCCCCCTCCAGAACCCGTCGGGCCGACGCCGGCAAGTGTCGGCGAATCAACTCATCCTCACTGCTCACAAATGCCTGGGCGCTCCCCGGGTCGCCCTGCCGCCCCGCGCGGCCAAACAATTGCCGGTCCACCCGTCCCGATTCATGCTGCTCAGTCGCGATCACATGCAACCCGCCCGACGCCGCCACACCTTGCTCCAGCTTGATGTCCGTCCCGCGTCCGGCCATGTTCGTGGCAATCGTAATCCGCCCCCGCTCCCCGGCCATGGCCACAATGGCCGACTCGTCCGCCAGCCGGGTGGCATTCAAAACTTTGGCGTCCATCCCCCGTTCCCGAAGCACGAGCGCCAGCCGTTCACTTGCGAGCACGCTGCGAGTGCCGACCAGCAACGGCCGGCCGGTCGCATGGAGCCGCGTAATCTCATCCGCAACAGCGCGCCATTTTGTCCCTTCATCCAAAAAAATTCGGTCCGGCCACTGCTCACGAATGCAGGGGCGATTCGGGGGTATGGAAATCACCGGCAGACCATAAACCTGCCAGAATTCTCCCGCCGTTTCGCTCGCCGTGCCGGTCATCCCGGACAGCTTTTGGAAGCAGCGAAAGAACCGCTGAAAACTCAGCCGCGCCACTGTCTCGGTGGGGTCTGAAATCGGCAACCCTTCCTTCGCTTCGATGGCCTGGTGCATTCCCTCGCGCCAGGTCCGTTGTGGCATCGGACGGCCCGTGAATTCATCCACGATGACCACTTTATCGCCTTCGACGATGTATTGCTTGTCACGCAGGAAAAACTCCCGCGCCACCAGCGCCTGCACGACCAGTTCCAACCGACGATCGTGCCCCTGCCAAAGTCCCGGCAGCCGCGCGGCGCGATGGACCATTTTCCCAAAGCCTTCGTCGGTAAGATCAATTTCCTTGTAGCGGGCGTTGGATCGGTAATCCGCGCCCGGCTGAAGGTCCTCCACAATCTCATGCGCAAGTTTCGCCGCTTCGCAAAGCGTTTCGTTTTTGTGCGACGCCGCAATAATCAGCGGCGTAATGGCTTCATCAATCAAGACGCTGTCAGCCTCATCTACAATGGCCGTGTGCAGTCCGCGCATCACCAGGCCCTCGGCTGCCGGCGGCGCCAGCATGCGCCGGATCAAACGCCGCGTGGGATTCGCCATTTTGCCAAC
>DASXHY010000293.1:0-3113 GCA_036488095.1 Verrucomicrobiia bacterium
TGGGCAGAGCCGGATCCGACGAACTCGTGGCCAGCACCACAACGATCTCGTCAAAAATGTACGAAAGGAATTTGAAGATATTGAATCCTGAAACCCAGCCGATCAATCCGAAGATGACCAGCACAAATAAAATACATGTCAGGTAAAAAACAAAGATTAAATATCCCAGCGGCCCGAGGGATGCGATGCCATATCGGCCAATGGTAAACGCCATGGCGCCAAATGCGCCTATGGGCGCCAGCTTCATCAATATGTTGATCACGCCGAACACGGCATGGGTCAAGGCTTCGAACAACTCCACAACCGGTCTGCACTTGGGCCCGACGATGGACAGCGCGAAGCCGAACAAAATGGCTACCAGCAACACTTGCAGGATATTCCCCTTGGCAAACGCATCCACCATGGTTGTGGGGATGATATTCATCAGGAAGTCGGCCACAGTTTGTTGCTTGGCTGCGCCGGCGTAATCAGCCACTGATTTCGCGTCCAATGTTGCGGGGTTAATGTTGAAGCTGGAGCCCGGGTGCAATACGTTGCCCACGAGCATGCCGGTGAACAGCGCCAGTGTGGAAACAATCTCGAAATACAGCAGCGCTTTTCCGCCGATCCTGCCAACCTTTTTCAAATTCTCCATGCCGGCGATCCCCGTAACCACCGTGCAAAAAATAATCACGGTGATGACCATGGTGATCAGGCGAATAAAGCCGTCACCGAGAGGCTTCATCTTGACTGCCGACGCGGGTCTGAAATATCCGTAAATAATTGCGAGGGCGACGCCAATCAACACCTGGCCCCACAATGTTAAATAGAACGGAGTCTTTTTTTTCGGTTGCTGCGGTTCAGCAACGATTGGCGATTGATCTGCCGTTGGTATTGAGCCCATCTAAATTCTCCTTGAGTCGAGCGCCTATGCTAGGCCCTAAGAGGCCTCAAAGCAAGATAGGTCATTTATTCTTTGCCCGGTTCAAGGGAGTCTATCACTGGAAGAGCTTTTGTGGTTCAAGAATGGCAGAGGCCAAATCATTGAGGAAGAGGGCGCCCCGCGCGCCGTCCAGAACGCGGTGGTCGCAGGAAAGAGTGAGAGTCAGCATCGGCCGAATTGCCGGTTTCCCGTCGACGGGAACAACGCGATCGGCGATACGCCCGACGGCCAGAATCGCGGCTTGCGGCGCGACGATAATCGCCGTGAACGCATCGACCTGATACATGCCGAGGTTGCTGATGGTGAATGTGGCGCCCGTGATGTCGGCAGGGCGCAATTTTCCGCCGCGGGCCCGCTCCGTCAGGTCGCGTCGCATCATTGCAATTTCGCCAAGTTTTTTCTTGTCCGTGGAGGGGATGGCTGCAACCACAACGCCATCATCCACGGCCATCGCGACGCCCACGTTAATTTCGGAATTCAGTTGAACGCCGTTGCCGCTCCAGCTAGCGTTTACTAGTGGATGTTTCGCCAACGCGTGTGCCACCGCCGCAATCAACAAATCCGTATGGCTGAGTTTCGCGCTGCGCTCTTTTTCAATTGCCGGCTCAAATTTTTCTCGCGCCGCAATCAACGCGCTCGCATCGATTTCCCGGATCACAAAGAAATGCGGCGCAGTTGTCCAGCTCATCGTCGTCCGCTCAGCCATCAATCGAGCTACTTGGGAAAGGGGTTGTGTGGCATGGACTTCAGCCTGTGCGCTTTTGGTGTTGGCAGTAGCTGACCCACCAGCCGCAACAAACGCCAGAATATCTTCCGCCTGAATTTCTCCTTCGCCGCCCGTACCGCGAACGCGCGAGAGGTCCACGCCATGTTCCTTTGCAAGTCGACGAGCCTTGGGTGAAACCCTTACATTCGCTGCCGGTGCGGATGTTGATTGCGCGGGTACCTGTGTTGGAGGAGCAGGGGCAGCGGCTACCGCCGTGTCCATACGCCGCCCGGAAGCAGCGGCAAGCTCTGCCGGTATTTCTTCGCCAGGGCTCACGACCCAGGCGATCGTCTGGCCTACTGGAATGACATCGCCCGCGTGTGCCTTTACGCCGACAAGAATTCCATCCGCCGGCGATTCAATTTCCACGACGGCCTTGTCAGTTTCAACGTCAAGCAAGGGCTCGCCCTTGCCAATGGCTTCGCCTTCTTTTTTTCGCCAGGAAATCAGCTTTCCTGTTTCCTGCGCCATTTCGAGCGCGGGCATAACGATGCTGTGAGCCATGTGTGCCTTCTTTTATTTTCGGATTATTTACCGGCTCGAGCCTTGACCTTGGGCGGCTTTTTTCCCAGCGCCTTGGAACTTGCCGCAACCATTTTCACCACATTCGCGTTGGGAGGCCCGTCATGTTCGCGCGTGGTTTCGAGCGGCCCATCGACCGTCACGTAAGGCGCGCCGGCAACAAGAAGTTTTTCCGCAGGGAAGCGTGTGATGACTTCGTGCCCGGTTTCGGTGACGACGATTTCTTCTTCGATACGCGCCGCGCTCCAGCCATCCTTCGCGGGCCAGAAAGTTTCCAGCGCAAAAACCATTCCCGGTTTCAGCACGTGCGAATGATCCAGCGAAACGAGGCGGCTGATCACCGGCTTTTCCCAGATTGCGAGACCGATGCCGTGTCCGAATTGTAATGCGAAGGCCGCTTCTTCGTCGGGGAAGCCGAACTCCTGCGCCTTGGGCCACACCGATGCAACTTCCGCCGTCGTGCGTCCCGGTTGAATGAGCGAGATCGCCGCATCGAGATAATCGCGGCAACGCTTGTAGGCATCGACCATCGCGCGCGAACTGTAACCGATCGAAAAAGTGCGGTAGTAGCAGGTGCGGTAGCCCATGTAGGAATGCAGAATATCGTAGTACACGGGATCGCCGGGACGCAGCACGCGATCGGAAAAAACATGAGGGTGTGGGTTGCAGCGCTCGCCGGAAATCGCATTTACCGCTTCCACGTACTCGGAGCCGAGATCGTAGAGAACTTTGCTCACAAGGCCGACAGCCTCGTTCTCGCGCAGTCCAGGCTTCATCGCGCAATACAGATCGTGGTACGCGGCATCCACCATCATGGCGGATGTATTCAGCAGCGTGATTTCATCCTGCGTTTTGATCTCACGCGCATCGGACATGATCTGCTGTCCGTCTACGACGGTAATT
>DASXHY010000294.1:0-3151 GCA_036488095.1 Verrucomicrobiia bacterium
AGGGCAGAGCCAGCGGCCAGTCATCATTTTGACCTCACACGATGTTGATACCAATTCGGTGCGTCTCATCACACCGCCGACTACTTCCGATCAGAATGTGGTGTTTCGCTACGTCGGGAAGACCTCGGCAGAGATTAAAGCCATCCAACATAGCCAGCCTCGCTTCAAGATAATGCAGGATGGTGTTGTCGTGGCCGAGACTTACGGAGGATGCGGCGGATGGGTTGACAAGCAGACAAACTATGTCGGATTGGTTTTGATTTTCAGCAAGTATGACGAAGGTAAAGCGGCAGAGAAGGCATTACGCGGAGAGAAGTGATGAGTCTGTGCTGACCATGCGCTGCGCTGGATTATGAACACACCGAGACCAGAACAGCGGCTTTTGCGGCAAAACCTAAAGCTCTCTCCGTATTTCGGGGCCGCTGGCGGTTTGCTGGCAGTTATTCTCGGTTTCTGGACGCCGTTCTACATCTCATATCTTATCCTCGCCGCCATCGTGGGCAGCATCGCTTTTTTTATCGAGTGGTTTGGTCTCCGCCGCCACGTATACCTCGGCCCACTTTCCACTATTCTATCAGTTTTCTCCCTGCTGATTGGCCGTGACTTTTTATTACCCCACGACGTCCCCCACGGAATGTCTTTTCGTTGTGAATTTCAGTGGGTGGGTGTTTGGATGTTTGTCATGGCGGCGCTGTCTATTGCTTTCCGCAAGAAGCTCAAGAGGGACCTGGAAACCTAGACGCCTTCAAAAGGATTAATTAGAGACTCGTCACCTCGTCTCCTACATGATGCGCCCTCAAAACGGGAACCCAAGCGAGAATTGAACCGTGCCCGTCGGATCCTTCGGACGCGGATTCAGGTTGTAGCCGTATTCAAGCCGCACCGGGCCGACGATCGTTCGCCAGCGCAGGCCGCCGCCCACGGAAAAAAGCGCCTGGTTGCCCGGATAATTAGCGAGGCGTTCGGCGAATTCCACGCCGTCCACAAAACCGACCACCGACCATTTGGGCGTGATCCCCTGCTCGAATTCCACGTTGCCGCTCGTATAGGTCTCCGCCCCGATGATTTTTCCCTGTGCATTGCGCGGCGACGCTTCGCCCTCCTGGTAACCGCGCACCGAATCCTGGCCGCCGGGGAAAAAGCGGCGCGTGAACGGAAGATTATTGCTCGTGCTGCCGCTGGTCGCCACGAACCCGTGCCGCAGGCCAACATGGATCCATTCGCTGTCGTTCAACGGAATGTGATACGAACCGCCCAGTTCGAAGCGCTGATAATTCGCGTTGCCGCCCAGGTAATCGCTCGCCAGTTCGACATCCGCCAGAAGCTGATACCCGCGCCGCGGATACAGCGGGTTGTCCCGGCGATCATGGCGCACATCCAGGATGAACTCGCCCACCGTCGGATTCTGCGCGCCTTCCACCACGAAATTCGCGCTCTGCTCGGTCGCCTGCAGAATGCCGTAAAAATATCGCAGGCTCACGTCCGTGGCGACGGATTGAAAATATTTCCGCGCGCCCGCGCCGCCGCCGTATTCCACGCGCGTGAAGGAAATTTCCTGCCGGCGCAAACCGTTCGCCGTCGCGAACACATCCACGTCCTCGGCGAGCAATTCGGGAATGGTATAGGTGTAATCGCCGCTCGAAGATTTGAACGATTGCACCAGCTTAAGCTGCGAATTGTGCGCCAGGCCCCACAGATTATATTGGTCCACCTCCACGCCCACGCGCAACAGGTCGTAACTGCCGAAGCCGAACAGCGGGCTGACTTCGATGCGCTTGCCTTCCTTCACGTCGTAACGGATATCCCAAAGATTGCTGCTCACGACCTGGTAATTCAATTCCACCGAGTCGAAAACGCCCAGCCGCGCGATGCGATATTGCCCGCGCTCGGCCTTCAATCGATCCAGCCAATCGCCCGTGTGCAGCGGCACGCGGCCGGACAGCAACGATTCCTTGGTGCGTTTGTCACCGTGAAAACTCACGTCACCCGCGCGCACCCGCGGTCCAGTCGTGACCAATGCGAGCAAATCAAGAAACACATTCGTGCCCTGCGGTTCGCGCCGCTCGGTTTGCAGCGTCGCGGTGGTTCCGGGATAACCCTGGCGATAATAATTTGTCCGGATCCCGTGCGTAAAATCCTGCTCCCACCATTTCGAATAAATTTGGCCCAGGATATTCGTCCGAAATTCCGTCGGCGCATTCGTTTCCGGATAGGAGACTTCCTGCCGCACCGACCGCACCACGAATCTCGGTCCCTGCGTCACATCGATTCGCGCCAGAATATTTCCCGTGTGATCATCCTGCTCGAACCGCCCCACCGTGACCTGCGCGTCCTGATAACCCATCCGGTCGAGCACCTCGCCCAGGTTCACCACGCTGTTTTTCAGCCGCTCGGGCGAATAAACCCGATTCTGTTTCAGCGGAATCAGGCCGCCGGTCTCGATGAAATAACCGCGCGCCTTTTTTTCCGGCAACGCGGTCAGGCCGTTGAATTCCAGTTTGTCGTAATGATACAACACGCCCTTTTCGACGCGAAACCGCACCATCGTGGCGCGCAACGGCCGCGGCAACGGCTCGGTTTCACTCCAAACGAACCGCGCCCGGCTGCCGTCATCCTTGATGATGCGGATGAAAATTTTGGGTTGCAGATAACCGTCCTCGCGGATTTTCGATTTCAGGATCAGCGCGGAATCCTCCATGAAATTGGCGTCGAAAAACTGCGGCTTGCCCTTGGGAACCTCGAGCAACTTGATGATGCGCTTGAGGCGCAGGTCCCCCAGGACACCATAACCGGTCACTTTGAACTTGGCCGGCGGAGGATTGGTGCCCGCCGCCCCGGCCGCCAACGTGAACAGCAAGATAGCAAAGAAAATAATCCTTTGCGAGAACGACGCGATCGAACCCATTGCCCAAGCTGGAGCGATGCAGTTGAATTTTGGGGAGCGCACGCGTCTCGCGTGCAGTCTGAGCCGTCTCGGCGAAGACCTCAACCAATTAATTTTAGACACCAAATAGCGAAGGCAAATTTGGTGTGACGAAGTGTTTGGCGAGACGCCAAACACCACACGCCGGAGGCGTGTGCTCCCCTTCTCACTGAATCGATCCGGGCTGGGGTGAGGGCGAGCGTAAATACTCATCCGTTCATTGGCAGG
>DASXHY010000308.1:0-7586 GCA_036488095.1 Verrucomicrobiia bacterium
GCACCGCCTACGGCATCAGCACGCTCGGCGGCAACACGCCCGCCGGCCTCGGCTCGATCATGATCGCCTCGGCGGTCTTCGCCTTCGGCCTCGTCGCCTTCGGCTTCCTCGGCATGGGACCGGTGACTATTGCCGTCGATAGCTACGGCCCCGTCACCGACAACGCCCAATCCGTTTACGAACTAAGCCAGATTGAAGGTCACAGCGCGGACGACAAAAAACGCGCCGCGGAGCAGATCAAACGCGACTTCGGTTTCGACGCGGATTTCGAGAACGCCAAGTATCAACTCGAAAAAGGCGACGGCGCGGGCAACACCTTCAAAGCCACCGCCAAGCCGGTGCTCATCGGCACCGCCGTCGTGGGCGCCACCACCATGGTGTTCGGCATCATCATGCTGTTGCAGGGCATGTTTGAAGCCCAGATGGCTTCCGGAATTGCCGGTCCGTTCAAGGAAGTCGTCGGCGCTTTGAGCGTTGTCCAACCTGAAATCATTCTCGGCGTCATCATGGGCGGCTCGGTGATTTATTGGTTCACCGGCGCTTCCACCCAGGCCGTCGTGACCGGGGCCTATCGCGCGGTGGTTTACATCAAAGACAACATGAAGCTGGATGCCACCACGGCCTCGGACAAAGACAGCAAGGAAGTCGTCCGCATTTGCACCGTTTACGCGCAAAAAGGCATGTGGAACATCTTCATCGTCGTGTTCTGCTTCGCGCTCGCGCTGCCGTTTTTCAATCCCTATTACTTCATTGGTTACCTCATCGGCATCGCCTTCTTCGGATTGTTCCAGGCCATCTTCATGGCCAACGCTGGCGGCGCGTGGGACAACGCCAAGAAAATCGTCGAGGTGGACATGCGCCAGAAAGGCACCGAGCTTCACGCCGCCACCGTCGTCGGCGACACCGTCGGCGATCCGTTCAAAGACACTTCCTCGGTGGCCCTAAACCCGGTCATCAAATTCACCACCCTGTTCGGCTTGCTGGCGGTTGAAATCGCCGTGACCATGAAGACTCAAAGCACAAAAACCGGCATCGGCGTCTTCTTTTTCATCGTCGCGCTCATCTTCGTTTGGCGTTCGTTCTACGCCATGCGCATCCCGGAAGAAAACACCGGCACGGAAAACGAAGTCGTCCTTCCCCATGACGTCAAAGGCGTCAAAGGCGATTTAGTCCACAAGTAAACCTGCTTTTCAATCACGCCCGCTGGATGAAAATTCCCGCGGCGTTTTTTTTGTAGCGCAGGTTGCCAACCTGCTGTATCGCCGACTGCCAGTCGGCGCGGCGCAATCCAACCCGGCGGCTCACGCGTTTAAAGAAAATGTGTCGCCAACGAATGGCCACAAGAGAACTCAAAGATCGTAAAGAATCGCAAAGAACTGCTTCTCTTTTGTGTTCTCTGCGTTCTCTCGCGGCCATGACTTTGTTGCTCCGCACCCTTCTCACAACTTCTCCTCCGCATCCTTAATCAGCGCCAGCGCTTTCCTTGAATTATCCACGACCAGCAACTCCTGCCGCAGCCGCGGCTCACGCAGCAATCGGCTCAATCGCGCCAGCATCGCCAGGTGCTCGGTGACCGTGGGTGCCACCAGCAGAAAAAATAATTTCGCCGGCGCACCGTCAATCGCGCCGAACGGAATACCCTGCGCACTGCGGCCAAAGACAATCACCGGCCGATCCACCAGCCCCACCAGCGCATTGCGCGCGTGCGGCAGCGCCACGCCGTCGCCGACGCCGGTGCTATGAAGCTGTTCGCGCTCGTGCAAAGCGCGCAGCAACGTCTGCCGCGCCTCCGGTTGTTTCGCGATCGCGGAAATCTGATTGACGAGTTCCTCCAGCACCGCCTCGCGGTCCGTGCTCTTCAATTCCAAATTGATGCTCGCCGGCGACATCAACTGGTTCAGGACAATCGGTCCAGGATTTTTCATTGGCCGGGATATTAAACGCATTGAGTTTTGCGGGAAGAAAAATATGCGAGGAAAATGATTTTGGCTCGCCGAGTCGAAGTTTGCGGAAATCCCGCAGTCGATTGAGCCTGCGTTCGTTGGCTAACCTGAAGTCACAAATAAATGCCGTTTTGCAAATGCGTGACCCGATCCGCTTTTCAGATATCTCTCAAAATTCTGGGCGAGTTCCAAGGTTTCAAACGCTGCGTAAAATTTAATTCGCCACGGTTTATATTTGGAAGTGTGCGGACATTTGCCGATGTTATGCACCACCAGGCGTTCCTTCAAATTTGACGTAGACCCTCGGTACGTTTGCTTCGGAGAATCGACGCTTTGAATGACATAGGTGTAAAACATGGACGTGTTTTAGAAAACTAAACAATAAAGAAAAGCCCAAAATTGAGAATGGCCTGCCATCCGCAGTTCGGAACACAACGGGTCACCACCCTCCTGCTTCCAAAGCCTCGGAGGATGGCCTGCCATCCGTAGCTCGGAACCGCCTTTTGTTCCGAGCGAAGGATGGTGGGCGCTGAGGGACTCGAACCCCCGACCTACTCGGTGTAAACGAGACGCGCTAACCACTGCGCCAAGCGCCCCACCGCCGACACAGTAGGCATCCCGCAGCCCTTTGACAAGGCGCAGAGTGTCCGCATACCGAAAGGCCCAGCCCTTTCCAGGGCTGGGCCTGTCACTTGCACGATGCAAGCTTGTGAAGTGCTTAATGGCCACTATGTGGATTGAGCGGATTCTGCAATCCCAAATGGAGGCCATTATTCCCGTGGTTTCCCTTCCCATGATTCCCACTTTCATCCTGATCCTGATCGCCGAATGGGTTTCCGCCCCCGCCCACCGGGTTTCCGCCCACGCGCAAGGTACCAACGCAGATCTCCGGCCCGTTGGTGCCATTAGCCAGCTCGGTGTAGAGCAGGTTGGCAGTCAACTTGAACGAAGACATATTGGTACCGACCCAACTGGCGAAACCGGAAATCACGCCGGTAGGTATCAGATTCGTTTCAACCAGAACGTTGCGTTGAAAGACGATCTCCGTAATGTTGCCGGCCGTCTGTGTGACATTCGTGATTATGTTCGTGAACGTCAGCCCCCCACCGAGAAGGTTCGTCAACCCACTGAGAAACGACAGGTTCGTCAGTCCACCGAGAAACGACAGGTTCGTCAGCCCGCCGGGAAAAGACAGGTTCGTACAGACGGGCATGCCATTGGTGTCAACTACCTCGACGGAAAAGTTGGTGGGATTAAACACCAGGCTTAGATTGTCAAGGTTAGTGAGATTGTCCTCTACGGCACAATCGTCGATCAGGTTTATGTTCCTAACGATCTCCTTCAACAACCCCGTGGAATTGGTTGAGGTGCAAACTTCGTTGATCGTCACTGGCAAGAGGTTTGTTTGAGCCCGACTGTTTTGTGCGAACGCGAACAAGGCGGATGCCAGTAACAACGGAACTATTTTTTTTATTATCATACTTCTTCTCGCTTTCATTTTCATTTTCATTTCTTGGGTTTACGTCGTATAGGGCTTCCGTGAACCACCGTGGCTCGTTCTGAAGTTCCACCCTAAGGGCACTCGCCAGGCATGCCACAGGGGTTGGCACCCCAAAAGCCGTGGGGTAATTGCCCCACAGAATCCCGCTTAAGTGGTTGATGCGGCCAAAAAAAGTATTGAATGCTTTCCCAACGATGCTAAAACCATCGCGAAAGGAGTCGGAGGAGCAGAAAGGGAGAAATGGCCCGTCAACCAAAAAGAAAATGCCCAACCAGAATCAGAATTGCCCCGCAGAAAACGTTTTTGCCCCGCATCGAACCGCAGAGCGGTTAAGGATATTAGCCGGGGACAACGTCCCCGATTACAGCAAAAAGCAACCTCGTCGCGGAGTGACGACGGAACATCCCGGATTTGCGCGCCGAGATTCAAATCGCTCAAAATGCCACCATTCCAGCCTTGGCGGCGGCGGAAACTCGAAACACCCGAATGGAACTCGGAACTTTGCAGACCCCTCAAATCCTTCGAAAAATGCCCAGAGTCCAACCAAGTCAAACCATGTCAAACCGGGGGGAGGGCCCCGCCAATACTGCGCCAACGCCTCAACTTTCAACTCCTCGACTCTCAACCTTTCCCCGCATTCGCACCCATTCCATTCCTTGCGGAGGGAATACAACCGGTGCAACTCGAAACTCCAAACCCGAAACCCGAAACTATCGTGCCCCCCGAATCCCTGCTTGAATTTCCCCCGGCCCATTCTATGCTTCCCTTGGTAATGCAAAAAGGCCGCCGCACATGGAATAACATCGAGGATATGCGCTCAGCCGCGGATGCAGGCGACCCGCAGGCGCAATGTTACCTCGGCGTCTGTTACCAAAACGGCCAGGGCGTCCAGCAGGACTACGGCGAGGCCGTCAAATGGTTTAAAAAATCCGCCGATCAAAACGACCCGGTCGCGCAATGCTACCTGGGCGTTTGCTACCAGGCCGGCCTGGGCGTCCCCCAGGAATATGGCCAGGCGGCCAAATGGTTCCGCGAAGCCGCCGAACAAGGCGATCCCGCCGCGCAATTTAACCTCGGTGTCCTCTACGAAACCGGCCAGGGCGTTTCCCAAAATTACGCCGAAGCCGTCAAGTGGTACCACTCGGCGGCCGAACAGGGCGAACCGCAGGCCCAATTTAATCTCGGCGTTTTCTACGAACAGGGACACGTCGTTCCGCAAAATTATCCCGAAGCCGTCAAATGGTATCGCCTCGCCGCCGAGCAGGAAGTCGCTCCCGCCCAATGCAATCTCGGCCTTTGTTACCAGACCGGCCGCGGCGTGCCGCAGAGCACGGTCGACGCCGTCCGCTGGTTCATTCGCGCCGCGCGGCAGGGCGACAAGACCGCGCAACACAATCTCGGCGTTCATTACGCCACCCTTGAAATGGCGGAATCCGCGGTCGAAGCCGACGAAAATGCCGACCCGGAACAATTGCCCCGTTAACGGCGGAACTCAGAATAACAACTCAACAATCGGTCGCTACGCTCAGGAACGAGTGAAATACCTGGCATGAAAACCGTCCTAATCATCGACGACGATGCGGATTGCCGCAGAGTCTTCGGCGCGGTGCTCAATCAATACGGCTGGCAGGTTTTACACGCGGGCAACGGCGACGAAGGAATTGAACTCGCGCGACAACATCGGCCCAGCGTGGTGTTATGCGACCTGTTGATGCCGCGCGTCAACGGCTTCAAGGTTTGCCAGGAATTGCGCGCCGACGCCTCTTTGCGGCAGATGGGCATCGTCGTCACTTCCGGGCGGAATTTCGAGGCGGACCGCCGCGCGGCCATCGAAGCCGGCGCCGACGATTATCTCCCCAAACCCGTTGAACCAAACCGGCTCGTCGCCGCCCTCGCGCGATTCGATGTCAACGACGTTCCCCCCGCCCCCGAAAAACCGATTGAAGCGCCAACGAGAATTTCCGGCATCCCCCGCCTGAAATTCTGGGGCGTGCGCGGTTCGACGCCTGCGCCCGGGCCGGGAACCGTGATCTATGGCGGCAACACCTCTTGCATAGAAGTTCGCGCGAAGGGTGAATTAATCGTCCTGGACGCCGGAACTGGCCTGCGTATGTTGGGCCGGCAATTGGCCGAGGAATTCAAAGACCAGCCGTTGAACGTCACCATCCTCCTCACGCACACCCACTGGGACCACATCCAGGGCCTGCCGTTTTTTTGGCCCGTTTACCAGTCGCAAAATCGCGTGCGGATCCTCGGCTACGAAGGCGCGCGGCACGGTCTCAGCAACGTGCTGTCCAGCCAGATGGAAAATCCTTACTTCCCGATCACGCTCCGCGAACTGCCCGCCAATTTGCAAATCGAGGAGTTGAAGGAATTGAAATTCACCGTCGGCCGCGTGCGGGTCGAAGCCTGTTTCGCCAATCATCCCGGAATCTGCGTCGGTTACCGCCTTTTCACCGGCGAAGCTTCCATCGCCTATTTTCCCGATAACGAACCGCATTACGTCGCCGACGGAGTGGACCCGAAAGCCTCGCTCGAATACGTCCAGGGCCAGGAACGAAGAATCATCGCCTTCCTTCGCGGCGTGGACATCCTCATCATGGACGCCCAATACGACCGCGAGGAATATCAGAAGCACAAAGGCTGGGGCCACGCCTGCCTCGATGACGTGGTGGCGCTCGCGATCAAGGCCGAAGTCAAAAAATTATTCCTGTTCCATCACGACCCCGACCACGACGACGCGAAAATTTCGAGCATGATCGACTACGCGCGAAAGCTCGTGAAGACGCTGAACGGGAAAATGCAGGTGGATGCTGCCCGTGAGGGCTTGGCCATCGAACTGGCCGGCGTGGGGCAAGTCGTCCGGTAATTTTCCCGCGTCCTCCGCTCCAACTCACTTCACGAATAAAATCACCAAATCAATCACGAAGAGAAGCACGATCGTGACTTCCAAAATCAGCATCCAGCGGTTCATCCGGTCGTGACTCAGCAATTGATACAAGTCGTCCAGAGTTTTTAATTTCCCATCCAGCGTTCGGTGCCAGTCGGTGAGATGGAAGCGCGCGGAGATATTTTCGTAAATGCGCGCGAGATGCCAATCGCCGAAAAACTTTGTGATGTTCGAGAGCTCATCACTGAACCGCGCCAGATCGATGCGCAATTCGCGCAATTCGCGCAGCGTGTTCGCGCCGCCCCGCGTCGAGCGCGACGTCAAATCGCGATACGAGCGCTCCAGCGCGCCATCCAGGATGCGGTCGTACGCTTCCAATTCCGCGAGTTGCAGGTTCGCCAATTCCATCACGTAAAGCGTTTCATCGAAGTTTTGCCGCTCGTCAATGATGAGGGCGGCGTCCCAATCCATGACGACGAGATCGTGCTCGTAATAGCTCAGGTAACGGCCAGTTGATTCATCGGCTTCCTGCTTGGAAAGATGATCGATGTCCGGCTCCTGGGTGAGCAGCGAGGCCACGGCGCGGCGATTCGCGCGCCACCATTGTTCCGCGTTCAACGCCGTTCCATCCTCCGAGATCAACGGCGAATCGATGCAGAAGGCGGTGTAGGCTTCCTCCTCCGCGAGTTGCGGCACGGGGCGGACGTAATAGGGACTCAATTCGCCCCGAACTTCTTCCGCGAGGCGGCGGACTTCCTCGTGCAGCGAGCCGTTGGTGAATTGCAAATCATGGTAGCTGACCAGGTCCTCGATGCGTTCGACCTCGAACGGCACGCGGATGGTGATGCTGAGGGCGCCCACGGGCAGGAGTTTCACGACACGTTCAATGCGCAAGGGGCCACCGGGACCGATGCGCTCCAGCGGCGGCAGGCGGACCATTTGCGGGCGATAGAAAAAGAGATGGCGCGGACTGCGTTTGCTGGCGTCCACGACGAATTGCGCCACGGGCTGGCCGAGCAGTTCGCGCACGGGTTGACGGACCATTTCGTAGGCGACATCAAAGGCGTAAATGTAAACCACCTCGCCTTTGTATCCCCGGGCCTTGGGCGTCAACACAGTCTTGCGCTCCGCGGTTTTCAGATGTTCGATCGCCGAAACCATGGCCTAACCTAACCCAAGGCCGCAGGGCTGTCTAAGCGATGGAAATACCCATGAAATATGCAGAAAACCGGTGAATACCCGGGGAAATGGT
>DASXHY010000366.1:0-7259 GCA_036488095.1 Verrucomicrobiia bacterium
AAGGCCCATCCTTCGGAGGGAGGCGACGATGCTTTGATCGTGAGTTACGTGGCCAATTCTTACGATTTTGGACAGGTGATGGCGGATGCGAGCCTTTACTGGCCGCGATTTGTGCGGGTGCCGTTGGCGGCGGGAAGAAAATAGCGTTGCTGGGGGAGATCAGCTAAAGGCCGGGCTGCAAAAGAACGCAGAGAACGCAAAGAAAACGGGAGATTCTTTGTGATCTTTGCGTTCTTTTGCGGCAACTTATGTTTGGAATGTTCAGGCTATTTCCGAATGCCGCCGGGGGAAGGGGCTAAACGGTGGTGAATTTCACGCCTCAAAGTGAGCCGCGAGGCGCGACTCACAGCGCCCGAGGCGGGCGCGCTCCCCATTTGCTGATTTTGCCCGGCTGTTCCGCAAAACCGGCCTTGAAAAGCGGTTCTTCGCGACGTAGTTTTGCGAGCTGCGAAAAGTGGCAAATAGTTGTTGCAACACGACACCCTTTTGTTATATTCCGCGCTCCGTTTGTCCCGATTAAAGGGAAGCGGGACAGATAATTAGATTTACAGCAAAATGCCGACAATCAATCAATTGGTTCGTAAAGGACGTAGCAAAATTCGCTACAAGTCCAAGTCTCCCGCGTTGCAAAACTCGCCGTTCCGCCGTGGCGTTTGCATCCAGGTGATGACCCGCACTCCCAAGAAGCCGAATTCGGCGATGCGCAAGGTCGCCAAGGTGCGCCTGACGAACGGCTATGAAGTCATCGCGTATATTCCCGATGAAGGCCATAATTTGCAGGAACATTCGATCGTGCTGGTGCGCGGCGGACGCGTGAAAGACCTGCCCGGCGTGCGCTATCATATCGTGCGCGGCACGCTCGACGCCGCCGGCGTGGAAAAACGCCGCGTGAGCCGTTCCAAGTACGGTGTGAAACGCCCGAAGGAAGCCAAAGCTGGCGCCGCCCCGAAAGCATAAACTAATTTAACTTTTAACTTATTTAACGGACACATGTCACGAAGACGACAAGCGACGAGAAGGCCGATCCAGAGCGATGCGAAATTCAACAGCACGCTGGTTTCGCGCCTGGTGAACACGGTGATGATTGGCGGCAAGAAGAGCACGGCGCAACGCATTGTTTACGGTGCGTTCGACCAAATCGCGGAGAAGAATCCCGCGAGCAACCCGCTGGAAATTTTGCAGCGCGCGGTTGACAACGCCAAGCCTCGCCTCGAAGTTAAGGCCCGCCGCGTGGGCGGAGCGACCTACCAGGTGCCGGTGGAAGTGACGAGTGACCGCCAATTCGCGCTGGCGCTGCGCTGGCTGGTTGATTTTGCCGATGCGCGCAAAGGGCAGCCGATGAAGGAAGCCCTGGCCGCGGAAATTTTGGAAGCCTATCAAGGGCAGGGCAACGCCATCCGCAAACGCGATGAAGTGCACAAGATGGCGCAGGCGAACAAGGCGTTCGCGCATTTCCGCTGGTAGAATCGGATCATTTATCGCGCCCCGAGAAATCAATCGGGGCGTTTTTGGTCTTATGGCAACGGTTGAATTGGTTAAATGAGTTAAATAAGCGATTGGCTCAGACCGTTATTTAACTCATTTAGCTTATTTAACTGATTTAACATTTTTAGAATTATGGAAGCAGTGATGGATAAATCAAAAACGGCGAATTCGCCGAATCGTCAATACACGATGGAGCGCACGCGCAACATCGGCATCGCCGCGCACATTGACGCCGGCAAAACGACGACCACCGAGCGTATTCTTTTTTACACGGGGCTGATCCACAAGATCGGTGACGTCGATGACGGCAATACCGTGACCGACTGGATGGAGCAGGAACGCGAGCGCGGAATTACGATTACTTCCGCGGCGGTGACGTGTTTCTGGACGCAAAAGTCCGTCAAGCCGGGCGAAGACCAGATTTACAAGGCGTTCAAGGACGTTCCGCATCGCGTGAACATCATTGACACTCCCGGTCACGTGGATTTCACGGCGGAAGTAGAGCGCTCCATGCGCGTGCTGGACGGCGCCGTGGCGGTGTTCTGCGGCGTGGCGGGCGTGCAGCCGCAATCCGAAACTGTCTGGCGCCAGGCTACCAAATATAAAGTTCCGCGCATTGCGTTCATCAACAAGATGGACCGCATCGGCGCGAATTTTGACAATGCGCTGGCCGACATGCGCAACAAGCTCAAAGCGTATGCGTTCCCGGTCTTCCTGCCGATCGGCGCGGGCCCGACTGAAGCGGATAACAAACCGATCACCGGTGGATTTGAAGGCGTCATCGACGTCGTCAACCAGAAAGCCGTGCAATGGGGTCCGGGCGCAGCCAATGAAGGCTTGAATTATGAAGTCACGGACATCCCCGCTGAATACCAGGAGCGCGCCAAAGCCGCCCTCGCGGAATTGATTGACGCGGTTTCCAACAAGGACGACACGATTGCGAATCTTGTTCTCGAAGACAAACCGGTCGACGCACCGGCATTGAAGGCGGCTATCCGCCGGCTTACGTGCAAGATCGAAATCGTTCCCGTGCTCTGCGGCTCGGCGTTCAAGAAAAAAGGCGTGCAGGTTTTGGTTGACGCGGTTGTCGATTATCTGCCCAGCCCGCTTGATGTTCCCGGCGCTGAAGGTTTGGAACCCGGCACGGAAAATAAAGTGCTGGTTGAAACCAGTGACAACAATAAATTTTGTTCACTGGCGTTCAAGCTTTGGACCGATCCGTATGCGGGCAAACTCGTGTTTTTCCGCGTTTATTCCGGCCATCTGAAAAAGGGTGACACGATTTACAATCCGCGCACGCGCAAACGCGAGCGCGTGAGCCGCCTCATGGTTATTCAAGGCAGCGAACGCAAGGACATTAACGAAGTCTACGCCGGTGACATCGCCGCGCTGGTCGGTCTGCGCAATATCACGACCGGCGACACGTTGTGCGACGAAGAATACGACGTTACGCTCGAACCGCCGACGTTCCCGGAACCGGTTATCTCGATGGCCGTCGAACCGAAGACGAAGCAGGATCGCGACAAATTGTCCGAAGGCTTGCAACGTCTCGCGGAAGAAGATCCGACGTTCCGCTGTTTCACGAACGAGGAAACCAGCCAGCTCATCATTGCGGGCATGGGTGAGTTGCACCTGGAAATCATCATCGACCGGCTCAAGCGTGAATTCAAAGTGGAGGCCAACACTGGCGCGCCACAGATCGCTTATCGCGAAACCATTACCAAGCACGCCGAGGGCGAAGGCAAATTCATCCGCCAATCGGGTGGTAAAGGTCAGTATGGCCATGCCTGCATCACCGTGCAGCCCAATGAAAAGGGCAAAGGCGTGGAAGTGGTTGATGAAATTGTCGGCGGCGCCATTCCGAAGGAATACATTCCGGCGGTCATCAGCGGCATCGAAGAAGCCATCAAAGGCGGCGTGTATGCCGGTTACCATGTCATCGACATTAAAGTCGAAGTGGTGGATGGCTCGTTCCATGAGGTGGATTCGAACGAACTCGCGTTTCGTATGGCGGGCATTTTCGCCTTGAAGGACGCTTTCAAGAAAGCCGGCCCGATTCTGTTGGAACCGATCATGAAGGTCGAATGCGATACGCCTGATGAATATCAGGGTGATTTGCTGGGTGACATCAACCGTCGTCGTGGAACCATCGTCAGCATCGAAGCCAAGAACGGTAATACGCTGCTCAACGCGCAAGTGCCGCTGGCGGAAATGTTCGGCTACGCGACGGCCATCCGGTCGCTGTCGAAAGGCCGCGCCTCCTACTCGATGGAGCCGTTGACCTTTGCGCAGGTTCCGAACAGTGTCCTGAACACGATTCTGGAAGTGGCGGCCAAGAAGCCCGCCGCGCGCACGTAAGCGCAGCCAATTTGAATTCACAAGCCGGGATGAAAATCCCGGCTTTTTTGTTGTATTGAACGGCCCGTTTGCGCTTTGCCATTGTCGCTTTTTGGGATAGTTTCCAGTTGTGAAGACGTTGTTACAATCGCGTCGTCGAGATATGCCTTCCCTTCCGGAACTGCAGGCATTATTCCGTCCGTTTTGCCAGAAGCATGGCATTCGCCGTCTCGAAATCTTTGGCTCGGCGGCGAAGGGCGGGACTACTCCCGATAGCGATCTGGATTTGCTCGTGACTCTGGATGAATCTGTTTCCACTGGCGAACTGCTCGAAATGGCTGGTGAAGCCGAGGATCTCGCCGGAATGCCGGTGGATTTTGTGCTTCGTCGTTCGCTGGAAAAATCGCCAAATTCGTTTGCTCGCGAAGATATTCTGAACTCGGTTCTTTGCGTCTATGGAAGCTGACCAGTTGGGGCGGCTTCGCGATATTCTTCACGCTGGGCAATTAATTGCCGGCTACGTCAAGGATACTTCTGAGCCAGCTTTCGCCGCTGACATCCAAAAGCAGGATGCTGTGGTTCGCCGCTTGGAAATCATTGGGGAAGCGACCGTCCACTTGAGCGAAAGCACTCGTCAGGCCATCCCTGAACTCCCATTTCGAAAAATGCGGGGCATGCGCAACATTGTCGCGCACGATTACGCCAATGTGGATTTGAAAATCGTTTGGGAAGTGGTCACAATGCACGTTCCCGAGGTCTGCGTCATTCTGGATAAGTTTTTCGCCAGTCGCAAATAATAGTATATTTCGCACTTTGCCGCTGCCACCCCGGAGATTTGAGCATATTTGGCGAAACCGGCCTAAATTTTTCTTAAAAAACCTGTTGCACTTACGGGTTTCGTTGCTATATTTCACGCCCGCTCGCAAAAGCAGTTGGCGGGCAAGTTAGTAAACCATTAACAGACAATTGTTCTTTGTATGGCTGGACAACGCATTCGTATTCGACTGAAGGCCTATGACCATCGCGTCATTGACCAATCCGCTCGCGACATCGCGGACACTGTGAAGCGCACCGGCGCTCGCGTCGCCGGACCCATCCCGCTCCCGACTCGCATTGAGCATTTCACCGTTCAACGTTCTCCTCACTCGGACAAAAAGTCGCAGGAGACTTTCGAACAACGCACTCACAAACGGCTGATCGATATCATCGAGCCGACGGCCAAGACCGTGGACGAATTGAAGAAACTCAATCTCCCGGCGGGCGTGGACATCACCATCAAAATTTAAGTTTATGCCACTAGGACTTTTAGGAAAAAAACTCGGCCACACGCGCGTCTATGACGCCAGCGGTGAACTGCACGCTGTGACGGTTGTGCTCGCGGGACCGAACCGCGTATTGCAGGTCAAGACTCAAGCGGGCAAAGACGGTTACAACTCCGTCCAGCTCGGTTTCGATGACCAGAAGGAACAACGTCTCGCGAAGCCCTTGCTCGGTCACATCAAAAAGCACAACGGCGTCGCCGTCAAACGCATCCGTGAATTCCGGGACTTCTCCAAGGAAGTGAAGCCTGGTGATATCGTCGGACCGACGCTTTTCGCGCCCGGTGATTATATTGACGCCATCGGCGTCACCAAAGGTCAGGGTTTCGAAGGTGTTGTGAAGCGGCACAAGTTCGCCGGCGGTGATTCGACGCACGGCGCCAAGGGCTGGCATCGTCGTTCGGGCGCCATCGGCCAGCGTTTGTTCCCCGGCACTGTTATGCGCGGCATGAAGATGCCCGGTCACATGGGCCAGGTGACTCGCACCACGCAGAACCTGCAAGTCATTCAGGTGCGCGAGGCGGATAATTTGCTCCTGATCAAGGGATCGATCCCCGGCGCTGAAGGCGATTACGTCGTCATCCGCGAATCCAAGAAACGTCCGAAGGGCTGGAAGCCGCCGGTTTCCATCGCGTCGGGCAAGAAGGCCAAGGCTGAGAAAGCTGCCGAGCCCAAGAAGGCCGAAGCCAAGAAATAATTGAGGCGCTGACATGAAAATTTCCATTAAAGACATCAAAGGGAAAAGCCAGGGCGAACACGAAGTGAAATTCGAGCTCGTCGAAAACGGCAAGGGCACGCAAGCCGTGCACGACACGGTGGTGGCCTATCGGGCCGCGCAGCGGATGGGCACCGCCTGCACCAAGAACGTCGGCGAAGTTTCCGGCACGAACAAAAAGCCGTGGCGCCAGAAGGGCACCGGCCGCGCGCGCGCCGGCTCGTTCCAATCGCCGTTGTGGGTCGGTGGTGGCGTGGTCTTCGGACCCAAGCCCCGCGATTTTTCCTAGAAGGTCAATTCCTAGACCAAGCAGCTTGCGTTGCGCAAGGCGCTCAGCGAGCGCTTGAAAGCCGGCGATGTGGTGGTCGTGGACGACTTGAAGCTTGGCTCGCCGAAGACGAAGGATTTCGTCGGCGTGCTTTCCGCGCTCGATCTGAAGGGCACGGCGTTGATCGTGTCGCAGGAAGTAGACAAGAATCTTTCGCTGGCTTCGCGAAACGTCGCGAACGTGACGCTGGCGACGAGCGATTCGTTGAACACCTACGATGTGTTGCGCTCGGACAAATTGGTTTTCACCAAGGGCGCGTTTGAAAAAGTCGAAGCCCGGTTGGCCAAGGAGAAGGAGTAACTCGTTAAATGGTTCAATAAGTTAAACAAGTAACCGAGAACCGCCGACTCATTTAACCAATCACTGATTTAACTATTTAACTGCTACCATGAATTCTTTTGAAATTATCAAAACAGTGCGCCTGACCGAAAAAGGCACGCGCCAGGGCGAGAGCTTCAATCAATATACCGTGGTCGCCGATCCGCGCGCGAACAAGACCCAAATCCGCCAGGCGGTGCAGGAGTTGTTCAAGGTGAAGGTCACGAAGGTGAATACGTTGAATGTGCGCGGCAAGCTGCGCCGCCAGCGCACTGCCCAGGCCGGCCAGACGAACAATTGGAAGAAGGCAATCGTGACCCTCAAAGAGGGCCAAAAGATTTCTTTGACCTAAACTTTGTAGCGGCTGCTCTATGAGCGCCGCCGAATTTGCGGCGGTCGCAGACCGCCGCTACAGCAAAGCGCGGAGAATTATCACTCCGCGCTTTTTTATTTTTGGGAACGCCTGTATGTTCCCGGGGAATTTAACGCAATGAAAGTCACCCTTAATTGGCTGAAACAATACGTGGATTTCGACTGGTCGCCGGAGCAACTCTCCGAGCGCCTCACCATGCTTGGCCTCGAAGTCGAGGGCGTCCAAAAAGTCGCGGGGCAATTCGAAGGCGTCGTCGTCGCGCAAATTCTCACCAAGGACAAAGTCCCCGGCTCCGACAAACTCTCCGTCTGCAAAGTCAATGACGGCAAAGGCGAGCGCACCATCATTTGCGGCGCGCAAAATCATCAGCCCGGCGACAAGGTC
>DASXHY010000184.1:0-2899 GCA_036488095.1 Verrucomicrobiia bacterium
TACCAACTCCTCATTTGTAGGAATCACGAGAACTTTCACGCGCGAATTGGCGGCGCTGATGACAACCTCCTGCGCCTTGGTGGAATTATTTTTCGGCGCGTCCAGCACGATGCCCAATTGATCGAGATTCGCGCAAATCGCCTGGCGCAATTCCGGGCGGTTCTCGCCAATGCCCGCCGTGAAAACAATCGCGTCGGCGCCGTTCAATTCAAAAAAGTAACTGCCGATCCAATGCCGCGTGCTCGCAATAAAAACATCCAGCGCCATTTGCGCCGCGGCATTGCCACCGGCTGCAGCGGCCTGCACTTCGCGAATGTCATTCGATACCCCGCTTAGGCCCTTCAGCCCGGATTCCTTGGAAAGCTGCCGCTGCGCTTCCTCGACGCTGATGCCGAAAGTTTTCATCGCGTAAGGAATCGCTTCGGTATCGAGATCGCCCACGCGATTATTTTGCGGCAAACCGGACTGCGGGCTCATGCCCATGCTGGTGCCGATGGCCGCGCCATTCAAAATCCCAGTCACACTTGAGCTGCCGCCAAGATGACACGAAATCACGCGCAACGGTGCGCCGTTGATTTTCGTTTTGCCTCCATCCACGTAAAGATTCTGCGCGCGCCGCGCGACGTCCTCGCGGCCGAGCAATTCCGCGGAGCGTTCGGCGATGAATTTGTGGCTCGCACCATGAAAACCAAACCGGCGAACGCCCGCCTCATGCCACGCGGCCGGCACCGCATAGCGCGTCATGGCCGGAGGCGCGAATTGATAAAACGCCGTCTCGAACAAACCGACCAGCGGCGTATTCGGCATCCGTTGCGCGAACATTTTGATGCCGGCGATATAAGGTGGATTATGCGCGGGAGCGAGACCGTTGTAATCCGCCATTGCCTTCAACACGCGTTCATCGAGACGCACACAGCCAGTGACGTCCTTTGCCAGCACAGTCTTGAAACCGACTGCGGCCAGTTCGCTTTCATTTTCAATCGCGCCCGCCTTTTTGAGTTCGGAGAAACAATTCTCAATCGCCTTCGGATAATCGGTCACGCACTCGAAGCCACCCTTGTGCAAAAGGCGCTCCGGGCTGCTTGAAAAATCAAACAGCCGCCACTTCAGCGACGTGCTGCCGATGTTGGCGACGAGAATCTTCATAGGTGTGAGGTTCGAAGTGCGAGGTGAGAGCGAAGTTACTTCGCCCCTCTGCCCTCTCACTTCTCACTTCTCACTTCACTGGAGCCATTTCCCCAGCCCGGCCAGCCCCTCATGCGGCCGCGGAATTACCTGCACGCTGACCACCTGCCCGACCTGGCTGGCGGCAGCCGCGCCAGCGTCCGTGGCGGCTTTGACCGCGGCGACGTCGCCCCGGAAAAATCCCGTCACATATCCGCTGCCGACCTTTTCCCACCCGGTAAGCGTGACATTCGCCGCTTTGAGCGCCGCGTCACACGCTTCGAGCAAAGCGCACAGGCTTTTGCATTCGATCATTCCAACTGCTTGTTGAGCCATAAATTTGTTGAGGGTTAAAGTTGAGAGTTATTTTTTCGGCGCGCCATTGTCGCCGATAAATGCCGTCAGCAAATCTTCGTGCGGGCGCGCGAGGATGTGGGAGCTGACGAGTTCGCCGACTTTGGAGGCCGCTTTGGAACCGGCGTCCACCGCCGCTTTCACGCTGCCGACGTCGCCTTTGCAGAGGACGGTAATCAGTCCGCCGCCGATGGCGATGGTTTTGACAAGGTGCACGTTGGCGGCTTTCACCATCGCATCGCTGGCTTCGATGCTGCCGACGTAACCTTTCGTTTCGATCATGCCTAATGCTTCGCTCATTTTTAGTTCTTGGTTGATTGTTAGCTTCGGTAAATTGGTTAATCAGTTAACGTTTTCATTTAATCAGCTCACACAACGTCTCCGGCTGCAAATTGCACGCATTCCCCTCGTCCGTATCAATGTGTACTTCGAGTTTGAAATTTTTGTCCACGCGACAAAGCATCTGGTCTAGCGCAATGCCGCACGGACCGCCAATCTTCAGCTTCATGTGGTCGCCCGCCTTCACGCCGTAAAATTTCGCATCGTCCGGCGACATGTGCACATGGCGCATTGCGCGGATCACACCTTCCGACATCTCGAAAAATCCCGCCGGCCCCATCAACATACAGCCCAGCGTCCCCTTGATGTCCCCGGAAATCCGCAACGGCAACTCAAAGCCGAGCGCGATGCCGTCCGTGTAAGCCAGTTCCACCTGGTTCAAACTCCGGCATGGCCCAAGAATCCGCAGGTTTGAGATCACCCGGCTGCGCGGCCCGATCAACGTGAGCGTTTCCTTCGCCGCAAACTGCCCATCCTGATAAAGCCACTTATGAACCGTGAGTTGATGCCCTTTGCCGAAAAGCGCCTCGACAGCTTCCTGCGTCAGATGACAATGCCGCGCGCTGATATTGACCAGCAACGGGTTAGGAGCGCTGACGGCAGTTGGCAAGGGCTTGCCAAGCCGTTGATATACGGCCTGCCGAACCATGTGTTCGACTACTGCGCGATGCGTTGTTGGACTAGGTGCAACCATAGCAATGCTGCCTGTTTTGCCAGAATTTGAAAAATAGTCAACAAAATTCTTGCAAAATCTTTCACAATCTTTCACAGTTGCGCTCGATGTCGGCCGAAGAACGCCAAAAACGCATTGAAAACTACCTAAAACAGGTGGAATTCGCGTCTCTTGAGGAATTGGCGAAGCAAGTGAACGCCTCGGTTTCGACCGTTCGCCGCGACCTTACCCTCATGGAAACCACCGGCATGCATAAGCGCACGCATGGCGGCGCACGCATGGCCGAGACACCCTCCTCCGACGAATTTATTTTTTCCGCGCGCGAAACGCATCAACTCACCGAGAAGGAAGCCATCGGCAAAGCCTGCG
>DASXHY010000390.1:0-2144 GCA_036488095.1 Verrucomicrobiia bacterium
CCAGTTGGCCACGATGATCGACGCCGGCCTGGCGATGGTCCAATCGCTCCAGGCGCTCGCCGAACAGACCAACAACAAAATCATGCGCGACACCATCAAGGACGTTTGCACGCGCGTGGAAGGTGGTGACAGTTTCTCCGAGGCGCTGCAAAAGCATCCCAAGGCGTTCAGCAAGCTTTACGTGGCGATGGTTTCGGCGGGTGAAAAAGGCGGTTTGCTGGCGGAAATTCTCGCGCGGCTGGCCACTTACCTGGAAAACACCGCCCGGCTGCGCAAGAAAGTTAAATCGGCGCTCATGTATCCCACCGTGGTCAGCGTGGTGGCCGTGCTCATCACGACTTTCCTGCTCGTGAAAGTGGTGCCGGTGTTCGGCGAAGTTTATTCCGGTTTCGGCGCCAAGCTGCCCGCGCCGACGCAGTGCTTGATTGACGTCAGCAATTTCGTCAAAAGCTACATTCTGTTCTTTGTTCTCGGTGGCGGCGCTATTGTTTACGGCTGGTTTTATTTCATCAAAACGCCCGCCGGCCGCGAATTCTGGGATGGCCGCCGCATCAAGCTGCCGATCTTCGGCGGCATTGCCCACAAAATCTGCCTGGCGCGCTTCACGCGCACCCTGGCTTCCCTGATCCGCAGCGGTGTGCCGATTCTTGAGGTGCTCCAAATCGTTTCCCAGACGGTCGGCAATGTCATCATGGAAAAAGCCATCAAGGTTGCGGCGAGCGACATCGAGCGCGGGCAGAGCATTTCCGCGGCGTTGGGCAAACACCCGGTTTTCCCGAGCATGGTTGTGCGCATGATTACCGCCGGCGAACAGACCGGCAAAATCGACAACATGCTCGAACGTATTTCAGACTTCCTCGATGAAGAAATCGAGACGGTGCTTTCGGGTTTGACCGCCATGATCGAGCCTATCCTGATTGTTTTCCTCGGCGTAGTGATTGGCAGCATGGTTATTTGTATGTTCCTGCCGATCTTCAAGCTCAGCGAAATCGTGAGCAAGTAATCCGGCTTTAGTCCGTCCGATTGCAGGGTGAGAGACATCTCACCCTGCAATTTTTATTTCCATTCGGCCTTTCGGTTCCTATTATCCCCCGCTAATCGCGCTGCCTGGCTCCGGCGGGCCGCCACTGAAACTCGAAATCGAAACTTTATGCCATTGACTCATACCCGCGATCTTTTCGCGAAGGCCCTGAAGGGTAAATACGCCCTGGGCGCTTTCAACGTGAACAACATGGAGCTGTTGCAGGCCATTATTGAGGCTTGTGAAGAGGAAAAAGCGCCCGTGATGCTCCAGATTTCCAAAGGGGCGCGCCAATATGCCAACCCGGTTTACCTCAAAAAACTCATCGAAGCCGCCGTCAGCCTTTCCAACATCCCCATCGCCGTCCATCTCGATCACGGCGATTCCTTCGAGCTTTGCAAGGAATGCATCGATGAAGGATTTACCAGCGTCATGATCGACGCCAGCCATGAGCCGTTCGAAAAGAACGTCGAAATCTGCAAAAAAGTCGTCGACTACGCGCATAAGCACGATTGCGTGGTGGAAGGCGAACTGGGGATGCTCGTCGGGGCGCAGCACGATGATGGCGAAGAGGGCGGCGGTTACTCCAAGGGCGGCTGTTACACGCATCCCGACGAGGCGGTGCAATTTGTGAAGGCGTCCGGCGTGGACTCGCTGGCGGTGGCCATCGGCAATTCGCATGGCGCGTATAAATTCAAAGGCGAGCAACATCTCGACCTCGAGCGTCTCACGGCCATCAAGAAAGCCTTGATGGATGCGGGCCTCGGAGATTACCCGCTGGTGCTGCACGGGGCTTCCAGTGTGCCCAAGGATTTGGCCGAGGAAATCAACAAATACGGCGGCAAACTCGGCACCGATACCGCCGGCGTGCCCGAGGGCGACATTGAAGTGGCCCGCCGCACCGGTTGCACCAAGGTGAACATCGATACGGACCTGCGCCTGGCAATGACCGCCGCGATCCGCAAGGTGTTTGCTGAGAACCCGAAGGAATTCGATCCGCGCAAATATCTCGCTCCGGCCCGCACCAAGGTCAAAGAACTCGTCCGTCACAAAATCAAGGACGTGCTCTGCTGCGCCGGTCACGCGTTTGATTAATCGATTTGTAGCGGCGGTCTATGACCGC
>DASXHY010000398.1:0-12586 GCA_036488095.1 Verrucomicrobiia bacterium
CAAAAGTGAAATCCTCCAAAGTACGCCTCACCATTTTGCAATCGCGCGCCTGCCCCGCCATCAAATCCTTCGGTGTTCACCTGGACACGATTTCACCGGAGGAATATTTTCAGCCGGGCAAGGCGAACCTTGAAATCAAGCCCAAGACGAGCGCGCCCAAAAAGTAATTGCGGCGCAGTCGTGTTTCGCGCAGCGGAACCAGCCGCGCTCCCAAGCATTAAGCCGCATCCATGAATATCGCGGCCCCAAACTTCGTCTGGACACTAGGCAGCGCAGTGGTTAAGCAGATACCCGATTGACCATTGATTTATGAAAATGACCGCCATCGTCACGACCGCGGGAGCCTGCATTTGCATGCTTGCGCTCACCAGTTGTTCGAGCGTCCAAACAACGCAAGGCCCGGATGCGTACTTTAAATCCTGGCCCAAGGGAAAATCGCCGCTCGAAATCGGCCAGCACGTCGCGCAACATTTCATCGACAGCCCGCACTCAAATTTTGGCCGGCCCGGCCCGCCGCCGTATATCACTTATCCTGAAGTCTGCACCTGGTATGGCGCATTGACCTTCGCTCAAGTCTCCGGGATTCCGCACATGAAAGGGCAACTCATCCGCCGGTTCGAGCCGTTGTTTAACACGGAAACGAACCTGATGCCCGTTCCCGACCACGTGGACCACACGGTATTCGCCGCCGTCCCACTGGAAATTTACATCTTCAACGCCGATCCACGTTGTCTCGTGCTCGGCAAGGAGTTTGCCGATGCGCAATGGGGCGAACCTTTCGGCACCAACACGCCGCCGGACGCCCAGGCCTGGCGTCTCCGCGGATTGAGCTGGCAAACCCGGCTGTGGATTGACGACATGTTCATGATTACATTGGCCCAGGCGCAGGCGTATCGCGCGACCGGCAATCACGAATATATCAATCGCGCCGCGAAGGAAATGGTCGTTTACCTCGATGAACTTCAGCAACCCAACGGCCTTTTTTATCACGCGCCCGGAGTTCCCTACTATTGGGGGCGCGGCGATGGCTGGATGGCCGCGGGCATGAGCGAGTTGCTGCATTCGCTGCCGCAGGATAATCCCGACCGCCCGCGCATTCTCGAAGGTTACCGCAAAATGATGGCGGCACTTTTGAAATACCAGGACGCGAACGGCATGTGGCATCAATTGGTTGACGACCCGGACGCGTGGCCGGAAACATCTTCCACCGCCATGTTCGCCTTCGCATTCATCACCGGCGTAAAAGAAGGCTGGCTCGATGCCAATACTTACGGTCCCGCCGCGCGCAAAGCCTGGCTCGGCCTCACCGGGTATCTGGATAAAAACTACGATCTTCGCGACGTCTGCCAGGGCACAAATAAATACAATCCCAAAACCGACGGCCCGGATGGCCGCGCCTATTATCTCACCCGCCAACGCGTCACCGGCGACCTGCACGGCCAAGCGCCAATCCTGTGGTGCGCGACGGCGCTGTTAAGGTAGCACATTGCTAGTAGAGATGGGGAGCGCGCCCGCCACGGGCGCCGTGGGACGCGCCCTCGCGGCTCACTTTGTGGCATGAAGTCATTCCACCGTTCAATGCCTTCCCACGCCGCACGTGTTCGGCGCGAGGCGCGCCGAACGGCGCCCGAGGCGGGCGCGCTCCCCAAAAAATTAACTGCATCGTTTCGGTTTACGGGGCATACTCATCCAGCAGGTGCGCCAAATCCTTCGCTGTCAAATAAACCGGCGGTCCCTCAAACCGCACAATCCCCGCCGGATCGATCAGCACGGCGTGCGGAATCATCTTCACTTCGTAGGCCTGGAGTGAACGCGATTGCGTATCCGTGCCTACATAAAAATTCACTTCCATCTTCAGCATCTTATCCTTCGGCTCGTTGCTCAGACCGATCACGGTCAACCGGTCCCGAAATTGCGACGCGAGATCGTTGACGTGCGGGATGGCGTTCCGGCATTGCTCGGCGGCGGTGATAAAAAATACCACTAACACAAATTTCCCGTTCGGATTGGGCGGAGGCGGCGTCAACCATTCGTCTATGTAAAAGATCGGCGGATGCTGTCCCCGGTATGAGTGCGCGTAAATTTCCGGGGCCACCACATCGCCGGTGTCATAGGTAGCCGCCGGAAGTTTCCGGCCCAAGTCCGATTTTTCGGCCTGAACGTTCCGCCGAAACTGCGCGGTGGCTTCCGCCTGCTCTTTCTCCACCGCGCCGGCTTTGGCCGCGTTGAAATGGAAATGCTTCTGCAAATCCGGACTCAGATTCTTCAACTTGGCGTTGCCGAGCCCACCGGAATGCGTGAAATAAATGTCCGTGGCCGTGACGCTCGTCACGGTCACGTTGCTGTAAACATCGTCGCCCGATTTCAACACGGGCAACGTCTCATCCGCGTTCGCCGCGAATACGGCCAGCAAAATTCCCACGCTGAGTGCGGTCTCAATCAATTTCATCCAGCACAAACAAGCAATTCACACGCCAGTCCTGGCCCGATCAAAAGCGCCATTTGTGGGGAAACTTCGCTCTTTTCACTTCACCGTTTTGGCTTACCTTTCCCCCGCATGACTTTAACGGAGCAAATGACGACGCTGGCCAAACAGGCAAAGGCGGCGTCGCGCGAACTCGCCAAATTGACCACGGCGGAGAAAAATTCCTGCCTGCTCGCCATGGCCGCCGCGCTGGAAACAAACGCTGCAGCCCTCAAGCAAGCCAATGCGCTCGACATGGACGCCGGCGCAAAAATGGGCCTCACCGCCGCGATGCTCGACCGCCTCAAACTCGACGACAAACGCATCGCCGGCATGGCGAAGGGCTTGCGCGAAGTCGCCGCGCTCCCGGATCCCGTCGGAAAAATCCTCGACGAACGCATTCGTCCCAACGGCCTCAAGCTCCAAAAAATCACGACCCCCATCGCCGTCGTGGTCATCATCTACGAATCGCGCCCCAACGTCACCGCCGATGCCGCCAGTCTTTGTTTCAAATCCGGCAACGCCACAATTCTGCGCGGCGGCAAGGAAGCGTTGAATTCAAATCAACTGATTGCCAAAACGATGATTGAAGCCGGCCAACGCGCGCTCGCGCATTTTCCTGCGCACGCCATCCAGGTCGTGCCCACCACGGATCGCGAGGCCATCCCCGCACTGCTCTCGCTCACGCAATACGTGGATGTTTGCATGCCGCGCGGCGGCGAGGGATTGATCCGCGCCGTGGCGGAATCCTCCAAGGTGCCCGTCATTAAACATTACAAAGGCGTGTGCCACATTTTTGTGGATGCCGATGCCGATTTGAAAATGGCGGAGGAAATCGCGATGAACGCCAAAGTCCAGCGCCCCGCCGTTTGCAACGCCATGGAAACATTGCTGGTGGACAAATCCATCGCGCCCAAATTCCTTCCCCAGATCGCCCAAAAGCTCGCCGAAAAGAAAGTGGAATTGCGAGCGGATGAACCCACGTGCCAACTCCTCAACTCTCAACTCTCAAACTCTCAACTTAAAGCAGCGACCGAGCAGGATTGGTTCACTGAATACAACGATTACATCCTGAACATCCGCGTCGTCGACGGCGTGAAGCAGGCGATTGATCATATCAACCATTACGGCTCCGCCCACTCGGACAGCATCGTCACGAAAAACGAGGGCCGCGCGAAACAATTCCTCAACGAAGTGGATTCCGCCACGGTTTATTGGAACGCCTCCACGCGTTTCACCGACGGCGGCGAGTTCGGCATGGGCGCCGAGATCGGCATCAGCACCGATAAAATCGGCGCCCGCGGTCCGATGGGCCTCGAAGAGTTGACCACCTACAAATGGGTGGGAATTGGCAATGGCCAGGTGCGAACTTAACGAACTGTAGCAGCCGACGTAAGGAGGCTCATACTAAAATCTGCGCGGCGCGTATTACGTGTTGCGTATTGCGTGGAAACGGAACACGTAATACGCAATACGGAGCCTCCTTTCGTTTTTGACGCTGGCCAAATCCACGCTTACTGTTCGGGCGTGGAATCCGTCCCAGTTACATCCAACTCCGCCCCCGCCCCGGAAGCTGCACGGTTTGTTCGCAGCCAAATGCCCTCCGAAGGCCTGTTCGCGGGCCAGGAATGGCGTGTCTCCCCTGCTCCGTTCAAGCTGGATGACAAACTTGCCGCCGAACTCGATTCCCTCGGCCGCGTGCTGCTGCAATTTTATCGCGCCGTCAACCTGCTCTATCGCAAGAGCGTCGAAGGCAAACAGCCCGAATGGGTCGCGCGCTGGCTCGAACTCGGCAAACCGCCCGAACTCGTCGAACTCCAGCGTTCCTCCAATCTCAAAAACGAAACGCCCCGCGTCATTCGTCCCGACCTGTTGCTGACGGATCAAGGTTTTCGCGTCACCGAACTCGATTCCGTCCCCGGCGGCATTGGTGTCACGGCATGGTTGAATCAAACCTTCGCCAACGTGGGACAGGCGTCCCGCCTGTCTCCCCCAACGTCCTCCAACGAAAAAGATGGAGACCGGCAGGATGCCGGTCCTACGTTGATAGGCGGCGCGTCCGGCATGCTCCAGGGTTTCGCCAGCATCTTCGGCAACGCCCCCCGCGTGCACATCATCGTTTCAGAAGAAGCCGCGACCTATCGGCCAGAAATGGAATGGCTCGCCAAACAACTCGGCCCGCGCTTTGTCGTTCGCGACTCTCAGTTCACGGACTTCGACGATGGCGACGCGGTTTATCGCTTCTTTGAATTGTTCGACACCGCGAACGTACCGAATTCAAAAAAGATTTTTGAGCTGGCAGCCGAAAAACGCATTCGCCTGACACCACCCCCGAAACCCATCTTCGAGGAAAAAATGTTGTTCGCACTGTTATGGAACCGGCACCTGCAAGGTTTCTGGCGGCAGGAACTCGGTGACGGCTTTTTCCAACGCATGCTCCGGCTGACGCCTTACACGTGGATTGTGGACCCCTCGCCGTTGCCGCCGCACGCCGCCATCCCCGAACTGAATTTGACCGATTGGCAGCAGCTCAAATCGCTTTCGCAAAAAGAACGCGATTTGATTTTGAAAGTCTCCGGCTTCTCCGCCCACGCCTGGGGCGCGCGCGGCGTTTATCTCGGCAGCGATTTGTCCCACGCTGACTGGTCGGCGGCGGTGGACAAAGCCATCGCGGAATTCCCGCAGTCGCCCTGCGTCCTCCAGCGCTATCACCATTCCAAACTCGTCGATGCGCAATGGTTTGATTTCGCCCGCAACGAAATCGTGTCCATGAAAGGCCGGGCGCGACTTTGCCCGTATTATTTCGTCGCCGGCGAAGGCGATGCCGCCCGCGCGCAACTCGGCGGAGTGCTCGCCACGATTTGTCCGCCCGATAAAAAAATCATCCACGGCATGACCGACGCGATTTTCGCGCCGTGCTCCACATGAACCTGCCCGGATACATCTTTCTGGCGTTCAGCTCGCTCTTTATCATCGTCGACCCGCTCGCGGCAATTCCCGCTTTTATTTCGATGACGCCCGATGACAAACCGGAAGACCGCCAGCGAATGGCCGCGCTCGCGTGCATGGTCATGGCGGGAGTGCTGATCGTGTTTGGCCTTGCGGGCAAATGGATTTTTAAATTCCTCGGCATCACCATGCCGGCCTTTCAAATCGCCGCCAGCATCGTGTTATTGCTCGTCGCGCTTGATATGTTGCGCGCCCAACGCTCGCGCGTGCAGGAAACCACCGAAGAAACCGCCGCCGGCACGCGCAAAACTGACATCGCCATCACGCCTCTCGCGGTGCCAATGCTGGCCGGGCCGGGCGCGATTTCCACAGTCATTTTGCTCCAGGCGCGGGCGGCGGATTTTTTGCAACGGTCCGCACTCTTCGGCTGCATCCTCGCAGTAGCGCTGGCGAGTTATTTAATCCTGCACGTCGCGGCCCGCGGCGCGCGCTGGCTGAATCCGATCGCACTAAGAATCGCCACCCGCATCATGGGATTGCTGCTCGCGGCGGTGGCGATTCAGTTCATGTTGAACGGGCTTCAGGATTTGGGCATCGGCATGTCGCGCCCCACCTGAGTCTCGATCGGTTTCGGTCCCGGCAACGGCGGCTTCTGCGCTCCCGACAGCGGCGATCTTGGCGCGGTGGGCGCACCTGGGACCGGCGGCTTCGGCGGAGTGCCCGCATCGGTCAACGGGGCATTTAATTCATTTGGCGTGGTTGGAGGCGGCAACGGCGCGCGTGGCTTGGGAGCCTCTTCAACTTTCATTTTCAAAGTGCTCGCCGCCGGCGCGGTCGCGCGGCGTTTTTGGGCCACGTCCAACCGCTGGCGCATTTGCGTTCGGTTCACGCAATACAACAAAGCCGATTCTTCGCTGATTAATTCTTCCTCGTACGCCTTGAGCAAAGATTGTTCGAACGTATGCCACCCCGCGGTGCTGCCCGCCTCGATGATGTCCGTAAGCCGGCGCGTTTCCGTTTCCCCGAGCGCGATGGCCTCGCGGCTGCGCAGATTGCTCCCAAGTAATTCAGTGACGAGCAAGCGGCCGCCCGATTGCCGCGGCACCAGGCGCTGGCTGATGACATATCGCAATGTCTCCGCCAGACGCTCGCGCACCTGCTTTTCCTCGTCGGTGCTGAACATGCCGAGGATACGATTGATGGTTTGCCCGGCGCTGATCGTGTGCAGCGTGCTAAAAACCACGTGGCCGGTTTCCGCCGCCGTCAGCGCGATTTCCATCGTCTCGCGATCGCGAATTTCGCCGACCAGAATTATTTTCGGCGCCTGCCGCAGCGCCGCGCGTAAACCGTCGGGGAACGCGAAAAAATCCCGCCCCATCTCGCGTTGGCTGAAGGTCGCCTTGAGCTGTGGATGCAAAAACTCGATCGGATCTTCCAGCGTCACGACGTGAACCTCACTCGTCAGATTCACCTCGTTCAACATCGCCGCCAACGTCGTGGTTTTGCCGCTGCCTGTTCCGCCGGTAACGAAAATAATGCCGGTCTTTTCCTTGATGACCTCTCGAAACACAGGCGCGAGTTTCAATTTCTCAATGGAAGGGATTTGCGTCTGCAATCTCCGCAAAACCATTGCGTAGTTGCCGTTCTGGCGATAAATATTCACGCGAAACCGGCAGAACTCGCCCAATTGATAGCTGCAATCGCACGAACCGTTCTTCGTCAGGTCCTGGATCAACCGTTGATTTTCATTGATGATGATCCGCGCCCAACCTTCGATCCGCGGGCTCGTCAACAGCGGCTCGGACTCGCCGAGCGAGTAAGCTTTGAGTTTGCCGTGGTTCTCCACTTGTGGCGGCCGGTCCACCACGAACAGCAAATCCGAAGCGCCTTCCGCGCTTTCAATCATCGCTTTCAACAATTGATCAAACTCAGCCTTCATATATTCGATAACAATTCTTTGTGCCGTGACTCCGTAGCTGCCTCGCATGAATCCGAAAATGAGACAAAACTATTGCGCCAACCGTATTTTGGCTTAACGGCAGCTAATTCTGTGCCGCAAACCTCACGTATAGAGATTTTTACAAAGTAGCGCAGGCTGCCAGCCTGCTGTATCGCCGACTGCCAGTCGGCGAGGCATAATCCGACCGGCAGCAAAAGAATTTTTCCACAGCACGAATAAATCGCAGCGTCCACTTTCATGGAGTAGCTTGTGCATGGATGAGGCCACACGTGACATGGATCAAAATAACCGCCTTGCTGACGCTTGCATGCTGGCTAATCCAATCCCTGATGTTCATCGTGCTTTTCGCTTCATCATTCACGCACATCGTCGTGCAACTCTTTGTTTCCGTCGGCGCGTCGGCGCCGGAAACGTCCGCCTTTCTCGCCGGCATAATGAAAGTCCTGGCATGGCCGGTTCACTCGTTATTCCCATCCGCGTGGTCCGAAGCCACCTTCGTGCAAGCGATTCTGTTGCTCGGCCTCAACAGCTTGATTTGGGGTGTTGTCATCGGAACTCTGTTCTCCTTTTTGAATCGAATGCGACGCGAGCGTCGTGCGCAACACTCATCGTAGGACAGGCATCCTGCCTGTCTCCATTTTTTCGTTTTCCATGCCGAAATATTTAGAGACAGGCGAGACGCCTGTCCTACGCTCTCACCAAATTCTTGGACTTTGCCCGCAAATTCGTGTTTCCTTGCGCTTGCAAATGGAATCACAACCGCAACCGCTGGACTCATTGATCGAACAACGCAAGGCCAAACTCGCCGCCTTGCGCAAAAAGGGCATCGACCCTTTCAAAAATAAATTTACCCCCTCCGAAACCTGCCACGCCGCGCGCACCAACTATACCGAAGGCCGCGAAGTCGCCGTCGCCGGCCGCATCACCGCGCATCGCGACATGGGCAAGAGCATGTTCATCGACGTGCGCGACCAAAGCGGGCGCATCCAGGTTTACGCGCAGAAAAATGTCATCGGCGACGAGCAATGGGACATCTTCACGCACCTGGACCTCGGCGATTTCATCGGGGTTCGCGGCACATTGTTCACGACCAAGACCGGCGAAATTTCCATCAAGCTGGCGGGCTTCACGATTCTCGCCAAAGCGTTGCGCCCGCCGCCCGCCAAATATTACGGCCTGGAAGACACCGAGATTCGCTATCGCCAGCGTTACCTCGACCTGATTGCTAACCACGAGGTGAAGAACGTGATGTTGATGCGCAGCGAAATCATTCGCGAGATCCGTAATTTTCTGCACAACCGCGGCTTCGTGGAAGTCGAGACGCCGATGATGCAAGCCATCCCCGGCGGCGCGGCCGCGCGGCCATTTATTACGAAGCACGAAGCGCTGGGCAGCAATTTTTACCTCCGCATCGCGCTCGAACTTTATCTCAAACGCCTGCTCGTGGGCGGCATCGACAAGGTTTTTGAAATTGGCCGCAACTTCCGCAACGAAGGCCTCTCGCGCAAACACAATCCCGAATTCACCATGCTCGAAGCCTACCAGGCTTACGGCGATTACGAGAGCATGATGGAACTCGTCCAGGGCCTCGTTTGCCACGTGGCGGAAAATGTTTTGGACACGCTCAATATCGAGCACAAAGACGCCGAAGGAAAAGTCAGCAAAACGATCAACCTCACGCCGCCGTGGCGCCGCGTGAAATACAAAGACCTCGTCCGCGAAAAAGCCGGCGCGGATTGGTTCGAGATTTCGTCCACTGAACGCCGCCAGCGAGCGCACGATCTCGGTGCCGAGATCGGCAAGGAATACGAAGACTTTGAAGTCACCGGCGCGGTATTTGAAAAATTGATCGAACCCACGCTCATCCAGCCCACCTTCGTCACGCATTTGCCGAAGGAACTCGTGCCGCTCGCGAAACTTTCCGCCGAAGACCCGACCACCGTGGAGGTGTTCGAGTGCTGCATCAACGGCCAGGAAATCGCGCCCGCTTACACCGAGCAGAATGATCCCATCGAGCAACGCGAACGCCTCGAGCATCAAGCTGGCGGCGAGCAGCAAAAGCTCGACGAAGATTTCCTCGTCGCCCTCGAACACGGCATGCCCCCCGCCGGCGGCATGGGCATGGGCATCGACCGCCTCTGCATGATGTTGCTCGGCCAGCAAAGCATCCGCGATGTAATCCTATTCCCGCAGTTAAAACCGAAATAAACGTGCTGCCGGCATCTTGCCGGCAGTTCTGTATTCCAAATCAACAATTTAATTTGCCGGCGAGACGCCGGCAGCACGTTAAAATGCACCCACTGATTGAAGGCGTTCATCGGTTTCGCAATGATAAGTTCGGCAATTACCGCTCCCTTTTCCAGCGCCTCTCGCGCGAGGGACAAAACCCGCACACATTGTTCATCACGTGTTCGGACTCGCGCGTGCTCGCGGAGTTGATCACACAAAGCAAACCCGGCGATTTGTTCGTCGTGAAAAACATCGGCAACATCGTGCCGCCCGCCTCGGTGACCGGCAGCACCAATTCCACCGCCGCCGCCATTGAATTCGCCGTCGAGACCTTGCGCGTCAGCGACATCGTCATCTGCGGCCACTCACAATGCGGTGCCATGACCGCGTTGCTCGGCAAATCGCTCGACGAAAATCGCACGCCGCATCTGCGCGAATGGCTCACCCTCGCCAATCCCGTCCGCGAAATCATGCGCACGCAATACGCTCACTTGACCGACGAACGCGATCGCATTGATATCGCCTCCGGGGAAAATGTCCTGTTCGCCCTTGAAAATCTGCAGAGTTATTTTTGCGTGCAGGACCGGCTCATGGATGGCTCTCTGCGCCTGCACGGCTGGTTCTTCGAAATCTCCAGCGCCGAACTGTTCGCCTACAATCCGGAAACGCGCCAGTTCTTGCCGCTGACCAGGGAAACGAGTTAACTGGCCGTTCAAAAAGTTAGAGACTCGTCACCTCGTCTCCTACTTTTTCGAGGGGTTGCGGGATTGTCGACGGTCCCTCGGCGAATTTCTTCCGGTCGCCCGTGTGGCCGTTCAAATCCATTATCGTTTTGAAAACCACCAGCAGGATCAATCCCCACGTCGGCGAGTGCAACGCCATCATCATGAAACCGCCGAATAGAATCGTAAAGTGCATCACCAAAATCCGCCCATAGGGTTGCGACATGAGTTGCTGCAGGCTCGCGCGTTGGTATTCGCCTTTGCCGATGTAGTTGGTCAAAAAAGAAATTCCTCGGCTCACCGTGAGGCCAAGGATTGCCCAGCTCAGTTGATTTTCCTGCACGACCCGCCAAAGTGACGCCACATTCATCTGCGTGTGCATGCCTTTCGCGCCGCCAAAAAATCCCATCACCAGCATTCCATGGACAAACGTGAACATCCCATAATGAATACAGAAAAACGGAATAATGAACAACTTGCCGAGCCAACTGACCGGTGACGAAGGATTAGCCGTGAGCATCTTCAGCACGTTAAAAACGCCGACGATCAAATTCTCCGACCAGAACAGGAACATCAGCGGAAAAACTTCCCAATGCAAAAAAACCACGCCAAACACCGGCACGAGGTTGGCCGAAATCAGGGCGATGACCGACGGCTGCCGCCAGGCGATATCGCGCAAATGCATTCTCACGCCATTTGAGGCCATTGCCATGGCTGGGAAATAGCAATTGTTGTTCCCGCTGGAAATGCACAAAACCGAAATAACACGCCCCATTTGCCATTCCCTTTCGTTCCTGTTAGCTTGCCGCTTCGACAAAAATGAGCAATCCGAAGACTGACAATACAACCGAAGCCGCGGCGCCGGCTCCATCCGATTTTATCCGCGACATCGTGGCGAAGCATGTGGCGGAAAAGAAGTATCCGCGCATTCACACACGTTTCCCGCCCGAGCCGAACGGCTACCTGCACATTGGCCACGCCAAAAGCATTTGCCTGAACTTCGGCATCGCGCGTGAGTTCGGCGGCGTCTGCAATTTGCGCATGGACGACACCAACCCGACCAAAGAGGAAGTCGAATACGTCGAGTCCATCGAGGAAGATGTGGAGTGGCTGATTGGCGGTTGGGCGACGGATAAATATGGGTTGAAGCCCAAAGGCAAAACTCCCGAGGCGCAAACGCCAAATGGCAGGCCGGATTTCTTTTTGCCGGCCGTAGTCGGCAAAACACACGCGGATTCCACGCTGGAACCTTTTTACGCCAGCGAT
This sequence comes from Verrucomicrobiia bacterium, assembly GCA_036488095.1. Taxonomy (GTDB): domain Bacteria; phylum Verrucomicrobiota; class Verrucomicrobiia; order Limisphaerales; family DASXHY01; genus DASXHY01. Next base: position 11,591 of record DASXHY010000398.1, read on the forward strand.
TATTTCGATCAACTTTACGAATTCGCCGTCCAACTCATCAAGAAGGGCAAGGCCTATGTCGACGATCTGTCGCCCGAAGACACGGATAAATATCGGGGCGCACCCGACCGGCCCGGGAAGGATTCACCCTGGCGCAACCGCAGCGTTGAGGAAAATCTCGACCTGTTCACGCGCATGAAAAACGGCGAGTTTCCCGACGGCGCGCGCACGCTGCGCTCGAAGATTGATATGGCGTCGCCCAATATCTGGCTGCGCGACCCGCTCCTCTATCGCATTCGCCACACAGCCCATCATCACACCGGCAACAAGTGGTGCATCTACCCGATGTATGATTACGCCCATTGCCTGAGCGATTACATCGAAGGCATCACGCACTCGATTTGCACGCTGGAATTCGAAGTTCACCGCCCGCTCTACGATTGGATCCTCGAGAGCCTCGACCTGCCGCGTCCCCTGCCCCATCAATACGAATTTGCGAAACTCATCCCGACCTACATGATCGTTTCCAAGCGGAAACTCATCCAACTCGTGAACGAAAAAATCGTCACCGGCTGGGATGACCCGCGTATGCCGACCATTTCCGGGATACGCCGCCGCGGCGTTCCCGCGAGCGCCCTGCGCAATTTCGCCACCGGCGTCGGCGTGACCAAATACATTTCCACGACCGACATCGCCGTTTACGAACACGCGATTCGCGAGGAATTGAACCGCATTGCCCTGCGTCGCCTCGCCGTCCTGCGGCCCGTCAAGGTCGTGATTACGAATTTTCCAGAGGGCAAAACCGAGGAGTTGGACGCCGTCAATAATCCCGAAGATCCGAACGCCGGCACGCGCAAGATTCCGTTTTCGCGCGAACTCTACATCGAGCAGGATGATTTCACGGAGACGCCGCCGCCCAAATATTTCCGGCTCAAACCCGGCGGCGAAGTGCGTTTGAAATACGCCTACATCATCAAGTGCGACGAAGTGGTGAAGGACGCGAGCGGCAATATTGTT
>DASXHY010000416.1:0-1612 GCA_036488095.1 Verrucomicrobiia bacterium
CACAATAGGCGGGACAGATGAACGGAAAATTTCTCTATCATGGTTCTTCCGGGACCGCTTTGGCGCGGGAAAAATTCACGTTCACGAGCGCTTCCGCGGCCAGAGTTCCCAACTTGTGCCGCAAGGGGACGACATTTCCGGCCTCGGTGGGATGATTTCTATTCGAAAGAAAAATCACGAACGTTTTGGAAAAAGGATCGATCCACAGCGAGCCGCCGGTCCACCCGGTGTGACCGTAGGAACCGATGGGAAATACGTCTCCGCGCGGACCGCTAAAGGCGGTGTCGATATCCCAACCGAGTCCGCGCTTGGCGGAAATCGCCGGCGGAGATTGCACGGAGGTCATCAGCTTGACCGTCTCCGGCTTGAAAATTCTGACGCCGTCCAACTCGCCGAGGTTCAGCAACATTCTCGCGTAGCGCGCGAGGTCGGAGGCGGTCGTGAAGACACCAGCATGACCCGCCACGCCGCCCATGTGCCGGGCGGTCGGATCGTGGACCGCTCCCCGCCAGGGTTTGCCGTCGACGACTTCGGTGGGGGCGATGCGGGGCAATTTGTCCTTCGAGGGCAAATAACCGGTGTCGGTCATTTTCAGCGGCGCATAAATCTCGCGCTGGACGAACACTTCCAGCGGCGTGCGGCTGACGCGTTGGACGATTTCGCCCAGCAGGATGAAATTGATGTCGCTGTATTTAAAGGCCGTGCCGGGTTGCGCCTGTAATTTCTCCGCGCACGCTTTTTTGATCGCTTCGCGCTGTCCATGCCAGTCGGTTTTGGTTTCGATGTCCGGTGGCAGTCCCGAAGTGTGGGTCAACAGTTCGCGCACGGTGACCAGTTCCCTGCCCTCGCCGGTGAACTCAGGAATGTATAAGCTCACTCGCTCGTCCAACTTCACGCTGCCGCGCTCGATCAACTGCATTACCGCAGGCGTGGTGGCGATGACTTTGGTGAGTGAAGCAGCATCGAAAATGGTGTCATCGGTCATTGGTTCACGGGCCGGCACAAGGGCGCGCGAGCCGTAGCTTTTCTCGTAAACCTCGCCGTCGTGTTCGAGCCATAAAACGCCACCGGGACATTTGTGATTGGCAATGGCGTCGTTAATGGCGGCATCCATTTCGGACAGTTTATCGGCGTGAAAACCGCCGGCGAGGAGCTGCGCGGGAAGCCAGCACAAAGCTACCGCGAGCGGGAACGTGCTTTTTGAGCGCATGATTTTCAGTGATAGAGCAAATACGGCTCGCGCAATCTGGCAAACGCGTCGAGGCCCGGCTGGAATGTGGCGACGATTTTATCGGCGGATTCACCGCGCTCCAAGGCTTCGCGCACGGCCGAATTTCCGAGCACTTTATCAAAATATTCGGCGTGAAATTCCAGTTTGTCGCCATACTCCGTTTTGATCACGGACAAAATCGTGAGCGTCGTTGCGATGGGCCGATACGCCGCGCGGTCGGTGATGTGCAACTCGCATCCGCCGCATAGTTTGCCGGAAAATTTGGAAAAGGTTGGCGTAAACCAACTCTCCCGGAATTTCACCCCGGGCAGGTTCAGTTCGTTCAACTTTTTGGACAACACGAACCCGTCGATCCACGGCGCGCCAAATAACTCGAACGGT
>DASXHY010000600.1:0-3329 GCA_036488095.1 Verrucomicrobiia bacterium
AACGTGAATCCGCAATTGGTGTTGGATACCAGCCCTCGGAGCGCGTTCTTGAACTCCTTCGATAATCGGACTCCAAATGGAACCTGGACGCTTTTTTTCGCCGATTTCGCAAACGAGTCTCAGAGCACTTTAGAAAACTGGAGCCTCAGCTTTGATGTGGTGCCGGAGCCAGGCACGACCAGTCTGCTTGTTGTTGGACTCGGGACCTGGTGGGCGGTGCGGAAACGCAACCGGCGTTAAAATTGATGAGCCGGTCACGCGGCATCGTACGCTGCGACAAAAAAACGGAGCCGAAATTCGGCTCCGTTGGAAATGACCGGATATTTTAAGGGCTAGCTGAGCTTCTTTTTGGCTTCGTCGGGCACTTCAACTTTGGTCGCGCCGACATCCTTGATTTCAACGGCCGTCGTGCGATCCACATCGCGGTCGTTGCCGTTAAAATTCACCTTACCCGTCACTTTGAATTCATATTTTGTGAGGACGCCATCTTGAATCCAGAACTTCACGGACCCTTTGGCGCCGCTGACGGTTGCATTGCCGCCGCGGAATTGAAGCAATGCCTTGGCCCCGTCTTCAGTTAAATCACCGGAATAAACGTTGCCATCCTTCGTCAACTCCTTGGTTTGGCCGGCCAATTCGGATGCCTGCGCCGCGGGAGCTTTGAAATTGCGAATCATGCCGCCGATGAATCGGCCCGGACCCTGGTCGTCCAATTCCGATACCGACTGCCACCCGCCGTCCTCGGTGTGCACCGCGGATTTGCCGCCTTGCATCACGATTTCGGTCGTATTGTTGTTGAAAGTCATGCTCACGCGCGTGGCGCCGTCCTTCTCGGTTTTGCCCTCTGTCGGCCCCGGATGAAACCGGCTGTCCGGAGGAACAGCGACTGTTGATTTCCAACTGTAATTGGCTTTTGCACCCAGCGCTTTGGCTGCGCTGGAGACGTTCTCTTTGCTGGTGGATTCCGCCGCGACGAGCGAAGCCGCCGCCAGGGCCATGATGCCGAACACGATGCTGGTTTTCATGATGAATCCTCGAGTTGAGTTTTGGTGTTGAGTGAAGTAATTGTGACTAAACCTCAAAAATTTCCCCGGCGCAAGCAGAATGGGCGGTCGTGCCAGTTACATTGTCGTTCGCCAGTAAGTTCCCGCCTAACAGCCCGTTAAATAAGTAGCAGCCGACGTGAGTCGGCTCAAACTGTTCGCCGATTTAGCGGTTTCAAGATGAAATTTGAGCCGACTCACGTCGGCTGCTACGGAACAAGTGATTTTTTAACGGGTGGCTGACTATCCTTTTAATTTCCGCTCCAAAATTTCTCCCGCCACGGCCGGGTTCGCCTTGCCCTTGCTTAACTTCATTACCTGGCCCGTGAGGAAATTTAGCGCGGCGCCCTTGCCGGCTTTAAAATCAGCGGCCGGCCCCGGGTTCGCGGCGATCACTTCATCGCAAAGCTTCTCGATCGCGCCGGTATCGCTCACTTGCGCCAAACCTTTTTCCTGCACAATTGCGCCGGGAGATTTTCCTGTCTCGAACATTTCCGCAAACACCTGTTGCGCGGCTGAACTACTGATGGTTTTCGCCTCCACCAACTCCGTGAGTTCCACCAGCGCTTCCGGTTTGAATTTCAGTTCGGTGAGCGTCAGCAAATTCATGTCTTCGCGCGCCAACCCGAGCGTCGCTTGCTCCGACACGAGCTTGTCGTTCGCTTCGGCAAATTTCGCGCGCAGGTTGTTGATGACCCAATTCGCCACGGCCTTCGGATTCTTCGATTGTTTCGCGATGCCTTCAAAATAATTTCCCAGCGCGGCATCCCACACGAACGTTTGCGCGTCGCTCGCGGGCAACTGGTAATCGCGCATGAAGCGCCGCTTGCGCGCCAGGGGCAATTCCACCACGCGCGCTGATACTTCTTCGAGCCATTTCTCCGTCGGCTCGAACGGCATCAGGTCCGGCTCGGGAAAATACCGGTAATCATGCGCGTGCTCCTTGGTCCGCATTTCGTCGGTCATGCCGGCGTCGTCATCCCAGCGGCGCGTCGATTGGATCAGCTTGCCGCCCTTGTTGAGCACGTCGATCTGCCGCGCAATTTCATATTCTGCTGCGCGCCGCACACCGCTGAAGCTGTTCATGTTTTTGATTTCGATCTTCGCCCCGAGTTCCATCTGTCCCTTGGGCCGCACGCTAACGTTCACGTCGCAACGCACCATGCCCTTCTCCATGTCGGCATCGCTCACGCCGCCGTAAATCAGGATGTCCTTGAGGGCGTTGAGATATTCATAGGCCATGTCCGCGCTGGTGATGTCCGGCTCGGAAACAATTTCCAGCAGTGGCACGCCCGCGCGATTGAAATCCACCCCGCTGTTGCGCTCGAAATGAATATTTTTGCCAACGTCCTCCTCGAGGTGCGCACGCGTGATGCGCACGCGGGAAATGCCGCCGTTGAATTCGAATTCCACGTAGCCGTTGGCCGTGGAGGGCTTGTCGTATTGGGTGACCTGGTAATTCTTGGAAGCGTCGGGATAGAAATAATTTTTGCGGTCGAACTTGGCGTAGCGGGAAATCGTGCAGTTCAGCAAAAAGCCCGTGAGCGCGGTGAGACGCATGGCCTCGTCATTGGCGACGGGCAACACGCCCGGCATGCCCAGGCAAATCGGACAGACATTCGTGTTCGGCGGCGCGCCGAATGCATTGGCGCAACCGCACCACATCTTCGATTTTGTTTTAAGCTGGACGTGCGTTTCCAGCCCGATGACCGCTTCGTATTCCATAGTGCGCTAAAAGTTTAACCACGGATGGACACGGATGCACACGGATTTTTCGGCGAGGAGCCGCTAGTAGGCAACGATTCGATAGAAGCGGTGGTCGGGGTCGGGCGAGAGGTCCTGGACATATCCCTGGCCGCCCTCGATGACGACACTGCCGTTCACCGGCAGCCAGGTGTCATCGGTCAGATTGGTTTTATATTGGACCTGATAACCCACTCCAGGCGCCGCGGCCCAGGTAAGTTGCGGCGTTGAGTGACCGGGGCCAGAGCCGGAACCGGGGCTGAAAATAATCTGGCCGGTAAACGCCGGCGGCGGGTTCGTGGAAGATGAACTCAGGATTTTGAGGAGAAATACCTCGCTGCCCTGATTGAAATCGTTCGCCGTGAGGTCCGAAGCCCAGCTTTGAAAGGCGACGGTCTGTCCATCACCCGTAAAGGCGGGCGACTGAGAAACGAAATCGCCTGTGCCTGCGCCATAAATGCTGGCGCTCAGGAGCACGGTGGAACCGCTTTGCCGATCGTAGAGGAAAATATCTTTCAACCGGTTGTTCCTGTCCGAGGGGAC